>NZ_VHLC01000048.1:0-63313 GCF_006547355.1 Myxococcus sp. AB036A
ACACGCCGAGCACGGTGTCCACGAAGTGCAGGCGCAGATTGAGCACCGCCCGGGCGCGTTGCGGGAGCACGTTCTCCTTCTCGCCGCAGCACACTACGGTGTGCGCCAGCGTCGTGTGGAACAGCGCATACCTCGAAGTCCAAGGTCCTCCTCTGCAGTTCCGCCAACTCCACACGCGCTGTCCTCTCCTTCCTGGCCGCTGCCTGGGGCGCCACCCTCGCCTCCTCACCTCCTGCTTGGAGGTGCCTCCTCGGGAGCAAAGCCGCCCGGGAGGCAGGAGGGGGAATGCGGGGCGGTCAGCTTGGAATGCAACGGGCGAGCGTGTCGCAGATTCGCGTAAGCTCGTCCGGCGTGTGCGCGGCGAACCCGAGCCGAACGGCGTCCAGGCGCCCCTTGGGAAGATAGGTGGAGCCAGGGGCCATCAGCAGGTGCTCCTCACGCGCCCTTGCCACCAACGAGTCGATGCTCCCCTTGCGCAGGGTCAGCCACAGCGCCAACCCACCCGCCGGCACGGAGTAGTCGAAGCACGCGTCGAGCGCAGGCGTCGCGCGGAGCCGCGAGAGGAGGTGATCTCGGCGTGCTTTGTATTCTCGACGGGCTCGCCTCGCGTGACGCTGGAGCGTCCCATCTTCGAAGAGCTCCGCGATGGCGTGCTCGAGGACGACGTCACCCTGTCGTTCGAGCAGCTCACGAGTTTCCTTCAGCTTGAGAATGCACTCCTCCGACGCGACGAGGTAGCCGAGCCGCACGGTCGGCGCGAGCAGCTTGGACAGCGACGCGATGTAGACGACGCGCCGAGATCCTCCGGTCGCGTGGAGCGGTAGCAGCGGCTCACCTTCGAAGTGGTACTCGTAGTCGTAGTCGTCCTCGACGATGGTGAAGTCGAAGTGCTCGGCGAGCTGCAGCAGCTTGATCCGTCGTTCCGGCGTCATGGAGACCGACGTCGGGTACTGATGATGCGGCGTCACGTAGACGGCCTTCAACTTGCCCGACAGCCTCCGCGCCGTCTTCTCGAGGACGTCGGTCCTCAAGCCCTCGCCATCGATGGGGATGTACGAGACCTTCGCCCCCGCGAACTCGAACGCGCGCCACGCAGGTGCGTAGCCTGGTACCTCCACAGCGACCACGTCGCCACGTTCGAGCATCGCCAGTGCGTAGAGACCGAGCGCGCCCTGCGCTCCACGAGCGAGGAAGATCTCATCGATGGTTGTGGAGAGCCCGCGAGCCTGATTGACGAAGCTCGAAATCACTTCGCGGAGGCTCGGATCTCCTGCTGCGTCGCCGTAGCCCACCGCCGCTCGGCTGAGAGAGCGAAGCGCCCGCGCGTATGCGCGCGCCAACTCCGCCTGCGGCGCGAGCCGAGGGTCCGGCAACCCATCGGTGATTGACACGAGGGAGGTGTCCCGACGGGGCCAGGCCGACTTGCGCTGCGTGGGCAACTCGACGTCAGCGATCGCCGAGCGCGGTAGGGAGGCCGCCACGCGCGTTCCAGAGGCGGGGCGCGTCTCGAGCCACCCCTGGGCGACGAGCTCGTCCACCGCCGCGACGACCACCTTCCGATTCACCCCGAGCTGCTCTGCGAGGGTTCGGCTTCCCGGTAGCATCGAGCCCGGAGGGAGCCTCCCGCGCTGGATCTCGTGGATGAGCGCTCGGGTGAGCTGCGTCTGCTGCGACACGGACGTGTCCCGTTCGAGGGTGAAGTCGAAGCGCCACGGCCGCCTGACTGGACCCTCATCATTCTTGATTCTGGGGCTGTCCATGGGGCCAGTCTCTTGCCATTTACGAACTCGCGCAAGGACATGCGCGATCCAGGAGGCAGCCATCAGCACCCCTGCATATTCAACTGCGTACAGTGCCGAGGACATTCGGCGCAACGTGGCGACTGTTCGCGGGCGCATCGCCGCCGCGTGCGCGCGCGTCGGTCGCGATCCGGTCGAGGTCCGTCTCCTGCCGGTCAGCAAGACCATGCCCGAGGCCCGCATCCGCATGGCCTACGCGGCTGGCTGCCGCGAACTCGGCGAGAACAAGGTCCAGGAGGCGATGGGTAAGGCCGAGGCGATGGCAGATCTCACGGACCTGCGGTGGTCGGTGATCGGGCACCTCCAGACGAACAAGGCGAAGGTCGTCGCGCGCTTCGCCAGCGAGTTTCAAGCGCTGGACAGCCTTCGCGTCGCGGAGGCGCTCGATCGGCGCTTGCAGGCGGAGGGGCGCGCGCTCGACGTGTTGGTGCAGGTCAACACGTCCGGTGAGGCCAGCAAGTTCGGCCTGCCGCCGGATGAGGTCGCCCGGTTCGTCCGCGAGTTGCCCGCCTTCTCCTCGCTGCGCGTCCGTGGGCTGATGACTCTCGCGCTGCTGTCGGCCGATCCGACGCGTGTGCGTCCGTGCTTCACGTTGCTTCGGGAGCTGCGCACGCGGCTGCGTGAGGAGGCGCCGGCCGGCATCACGATGAACGAGCTCTCGATGGGGATGTCCGGCGACTTCGAGTTGGCTGACGAGGAGGGAGCCACCATCGTGCGCGTGGGGCAGGCGATCTTCGGCCCTCGCGAGCTACCCGACAGCCACTATTGGCCTGAGCCGAACGCGACCTCAGACCACACGTCGTAACGACCGCCGAAGCCCCCGCTTCATCCATACCGAGGGCTTCAAGCATCGCCGAGACGCGCTTCGACGCGTCGTCTGTCGTTCAAGCGAGCGACATCCGATATTCAATCACACCAGGCTTCTCTCCAATCCAATCGTAGAGTCGTTGCGCCGTGAGATTGGTTTCTTGAGTATGCCAGTAGAGACGCCCGCAGGCCTTTGCGCGGGCGCGCTCCTGTACGAACTCGATGAGCTTCTTGCCTACATGGCGTCCCCGTGTCTCTGGATCGACGAAGAGGTCTTCGAGGTAGCAGAAGTCATTCTGCGCCCACGTCGAACGGTGGAAGAGGTAGTTGACAAACCCGACGACTCGTTCGCCGTCCACCGCGACGGCCGAGTGCATCGGCTCGCGGTCGTCGAAGAATCGCTCCCAGGTCGCCTGGGTCACTTCTTCCGGCAAATTGATTTTGTAGAACTCCAGGTAGCTCTTCCAGTATGGAAGCCATTGTTCAAAGTCGCCCCTCTCAACGGGGCGAACGATCATGTGATTCTTCTCGCTCATTCCAGCGCTCCTTGTCGTTGGTTCTTGTCAATTCCAAACGTGAAGGCGCGCGATGCTGAGCATCGCCCTCATCGCTCGCCCGCGGGAATCGAACCTTCCACGGTCGGGGCTATTACCCTGTCGCAAGTCCCGTGACATGCTCCAGAATTGAGAACTGGACGGGTCCAGATGGACTGGCGCTTCGATGGCTCGCCGCCGGGGTGTTCTCACTCTGGAGCTTCCCTCGATGTCCTCACGAGGTGGTGCGTGAGGTGACCGCTCCAGGCGCGTGTGAGGTCAAGTCCCGAAGTGTGATTCGCGGGATGCTGCATCGGCGCCCACCCACGGGCTCCTTCTTCCAGGGCCACGCGGAGAGCCGGATTGGCGTCGACGTGGGCGTCCGGTCCGTGAGCGCGAACGTCTACGCGCCACGGACCGGCGCCATGAGCCGGTTCTGAGGGGCTCAGCTTAGAACTGCCACTCCTTGCCTTTCTCGCTCAGGGCCTCTCGGGTCGCGGCCACGTCCCGGAGCGCCTTGAACGGGGATGAATCCGCGAGCTTCAGCACGGAGTCGAGCACGGCACCGGTGAGTTCCGTGTTGTTCGAAGCGATGGCGGTGTCGAGCCGCGCGAAGAGCTGACGGAAGTTCTCCTTTCGCTCGTCGAAGGAACGATCGAGATAGTCGAGCAGGACGTCACGATTTGCGTGGATGCGCTCGACGTCGACCTGCGCGGTCATCTGGATGCGGACCTGCTCCGTCTTCTCCTTCTGGATGTCCCGGACGCACTCGGCCACGGTCTTGAGGCCTTCGAGGACCTCGGCGAGGCCAGGGGTCGGGTTCTTGACCAGTTTGTCAGCCGTCATGAGAAGGACTCCTGAAGCAACTGGCGCTGCTGGGCGAGCAGGGCCTCTGCCTGGTCGTTGATGTTGCCCTCGGGCGTGAAGATGGCGACGCGAAGCAGTTCGCTCTCCGCCTTGGCGAGCTGCATCGCCGCGGCGAACGTGCGGAGGTGCTCGTCATTGGCCGCGTCGAAGCTGCCATCCAATGCCCAGAGGGCGTCAATGGCGCGGTTGGCGCGCACGTCGAGTTCCGTCGTGACGTGCTGCAGTTCGTCAACGCGGGTGCCCGCCCGGGCAAGGAGCGCGATGGCCGCTTCGAGCTGCGCCACCATCCTGTCTACCTCGGCCGCGAACTCCTCGGCCTTGGTCTTCGCCTTCTCCCCTTCCCTGGCGATGACGAAGCCCGCGACGACCGCCGCCGGGGCGACGGCGATCCCGCCGAGGACGACGGCGCCACCCGCGACGCCGAAGCCCCCTGCCGCGAGAGAGCCACCACCAAGCCAGGCGAGCAGCGCGCTCTTCGCGGCGGCACCTGTCAGCCCGGAGATGGCGGTTCCGGTTCCGGCGGTCGCGAACGTGGTGACCAGACTCGTGGTCACCGCGCTCGCACCTGCACCGGTGAGGGTTGCCGCGACTGCGCCGGAGAGGGTTCCACCCGCCTCCAGGTACTGAGTTGCAAACCGACCGACTTCTTCGCGAGTCACGCCCAGCGAGCCCAGACTCTCCAGTGCGGACAATCGGGCCTTCTGTTCGAGCCGTTCGAGGAAGTCGAAGAGGCGCCGGAAGGTAGTTGTCATCACCGCGCTGCGCTGTGCATCCAGGGCGTCCAACTTGACCTGGAGCGAAGAGCGAGCCTCTTCGAGGCGGGCAACCCACTCTTGATGGCGCTCTTCGGCTTCATCACCAATGGCCTTGGCCTCTTTCATGGCCTGGACGCCGTCGTAGCCCTTCTTTCCGCCGAACCCGAGCAGGGCGGCGACACCGAGCGCAACAGGAATCAGTGGCAATGGCATGTGACATCCTTTCGTCGAGCGTCTCTGGAATCAACCAACTCGCGACACTGCGTGGGGAGTCAAAGTCGCCTCGGCCGTAGCGACTTCCGCAGCCCTCCGCGTGTTGGCCTCGATGGCCACCTGGCACAAGGCTAGCTGTGCCTGGAGCTGGAGGACAAATGCCCGGGCCCGGCCGACGCTCACGCCAATCAGCGCTCCGAAAATTCCACCCGCAACTGCGAATACGGGAATCGCTCCTCCTGTAGGAGCGCCCAAGCCGGAACCCGCGATGGCGCCAAAGACAAAGCCCAGGAAGGCCGCCATATAGACGATGCGCGCGGCGCGCCGATAGAGCGCGGCCGCGTGAGTGTGGATGATGCTCGGGTCGTAATTCAAAATCATGCCAAAGCCCCCCAGGACGTGGTCCTCGTGGTGGAACCGCGAGCGAAGACTCGCCCGAGGTACGCGCCCCTGACCATCATCCTGGAGTGGTATGTCCTCACGAGTTCCTCCAGGGCATGACTGCTGCACCACCTCGCAGACAATGTGCCCCGGTACAAGCGACCTACGCCGTGACGCCGGACAGCGTGAGCGAGCGCATAAGACGAATAGGGACTCTGTGAGGGTGACGGGCAGGAGCCGAGGGGATGCCAGCTGCTCCAGAATCCCTCGCACCCCTCCCGCCTTCTTCTCGTACGCCTGCACCCGCCCCCTGCCTCCACACCTTACGCAGGCGCATACGTCGAAGTCCAAGGTCCTCCTCTGCAGTCCTGCCAATTCCACACGCGCCGTCCCCTCCCTCTTCGGCTCCTTCCTGGCCGCTACCTGGGGGCCACCCTCCCCTCCTCACCTCCTGCTTGGAGGAGTTCCTGGCCCACGGGCTCCGTGGAGGGTGACGCCTCCTCGGGAGCGCCACACGCCACCAGCGCCTCCATGAGGACGGTACTCATCGAAGGAACAAAGACACGACGAAGCAAGGACTCATGCGACACGAATGGCCTCCAAGGGCATCACGTCATGACGAACGGAGTGAGAACGGGCACAGGCGCGAAGACGGCGGGAGACGGACGGCCAGGGCTTGGACCTGGCCGGCATTCTCCCTCCGTACCTGCTCGTTACGAAGTCACCCCGAAAACGGGTTGATGCCCTGGCCTGCCTACGGGCCCGAAGCCCTCTCTGACGCGTCAACCCCCGTGCCAGCCCATGCCTCCTGACGTGTCAGGCCCGCGCTGGCGACAGCGCCTCGAGCCCCATTCCATCCGATGGCAGAGCGGACGCCCTGAACAGTGAAGACTCTCTCCTCCTGGTCCCTCGCTTGCACTCCCAAGACTCGCAGAGAAGCTCCCGAGCATCCGAAGTCCCCGTTCGAGACAATGGAGAGAGAGCATGAGAGGTCTTTCGCAACTGACCGCGCGTTGTGCTGGATTGTGGGTGTTGGCCGCCGCCCCCGCGTGGGCGCAGCAGCAGGAAGAGGTCTGGCTCGACACCCGGAGCGCCGCTCCCGTGATGAGCCAGATGGTGCTGAAGCCGGGATGGCCGCATCTCGTCACCATGCAGGGCACCTTCAACGTGTGGGGAACAACATCGTCCCGGGCCCGCAGTCAGGCCAGCCCGAGCCCGCGCCGATGTTCCCAAGCCCGGGCGTCACCAACCGCAACGTCGGCTTCGACCCGGAGTTCGTCTTCGCGGGCGTGAAGCCCCCGGCGGCCGCTCCGCTCAGGGCAAGCTCCATCCAGCTCAGCCTCGACGGAGGAAAGACGTGGGCGCATCCGGCCTCCACGGCGGCCTTCAACGCGGCCGAGCACAAGTATGGCTATGAGGTGATGGGCGGAGAGTCCGCGCTGCAGGTGCGGATCGCCGACAAGCCCGTTACCGACAACTCCGGGCGCTTGAAGATTGTCGTGGTGCCCGCCGAGGAGCTGTGGCTGAACACCCGGAGCGCCGCCCCCGTTCCCAGCAAGCAGGTGCTCCAGAAGGGCAAGCCCTACCGTGTCACGATGCAGGGCACCTTCAACGTGTGGGGGAACAACATCGTCCCAGGCCCGCAGTCCGGTCAACCCGAGCCCGCGCCGATGTTCCCGAGCCCGGGCGTCACCAATCGCAACGTCGGCTTCGACCCGGAGTTCGTCTTCGCGGGCGTGAAGCCCCCGGCGGCCGCTCCGCTCAGGGCGAGCGCCGTCCAGGTCAGCCTCGACGGAGGAAAGACCTGGAAGCACCCGGCATCCACGGCGGACTTCAACGCGGCCGAGCACAAGTACACCTACGACCTGACGGGAGAGGACGCACCCCTGCAGGTGCGCTTCGCGGACGCGCCTGTCAACGACAACTCCGGGCTCGTGCGAATTCTCGTGCTGCCCGGAGCCTGATGCGCCCGCTCCAGGAATGACGCGAAGCCGCCCGGACAACTCAAGGGCGGCTTCGCGGCGAATCGGGCGAGCGCCCTACGGCCCCCTGGCCCAGGTCGAAGTCGAGCCCTGACAATACTGCGTCAGCCAATTCCCATCCCCGCTGACCGTGATGGAAACAGGCCCCATACCACGCTTCCGCAGGTTGCGGGCCCCCGCCAACCCGCCCCACCGCGGCTCATGACCGATGGGGGCCTGGTTCGAATCCAGGCGGGCTCACTTCCCTCCGCGCCTGGGAAGTCTTTCCTGAGGTGTCTAGCGATTGAGCGAACTTCACTCGCAGCCGAAGAGAAAGATACGTCCAGTATGGAGTCATCCAGACCGGTGTGGTTGTTGATGCCCAGCCAGCGACTACAGTGCGCGCCATGCACGCCTCCTGGAAGCGCAACACGGCCCTTTTCCTGGGCAGCCAGGCCCTCTCCTTACTCGGCTCCTCCCTGGTGCAGTACGCGCTCCTGTGGCAGGTGACGCTGCAGACACGTTCGAGCGTCATGATGACGCTCTACATCGTGGCCGGCTTCCTGCCCACGTTCCTCCTCTCGCCTTTCGCGGGCGTCTGGGCCGACCGGTACGACCGCCGCAAGCTCATCGTCCTCGCCGATGCGATGATTGCGCTGGTGACCCTGGCGCTGGCCGTGGTGTTCACCTTGCGCGGCACGGAGCTGTGGCTCTTCTTCCTGGCCGCGGCGATCCGCTCTGTGGGGACGGCCGTTCAACAGCCGGCGGTGGGCGCGCTGCTGCCGCAGTTGGTGCCCGAGGACCAGCTGATGCGGGTCAACAGCATCCAGGGCACCCTCCACTCGGTCAACATGTTGGGGGCGCCCGCGCTCGCTGGCTTCCTCATGTCCGTGGCCCCCCTGCAGGTGCTCTTCTACATCGACGTGGTGACAGCGGCCCTGGCCATCACCCTGGTGACGCTCTTCGTCCAGGTAGAGCCGCGCCCCCGCGCGCCGGAGAAGGAGGGGGCCTCGCAGCTGACGGAGATCCAAGACGGCTTCCGCTACATCCGCGGCCACGCACACCTGGTGCCGTTCTTCGGCTACCTGGGATTCATCATGGTTCTCATCACTCCGGCCGCATTCCTCACGCCGCTGCAGACGGCGCGAAGCTTCGGGGACGAGGTGTGGAGGCTGTCGGCCATCGAAATGGTCTTCTCGGTGGGAATGATGTTGGGAGGCGCCGCGCTCGCGGCGTGGGGCGGATTCAACAGCCGCATGCGGACGATGGTCGCATCCAACCTCATCATGGGTGCGTGCACCGTGGCCCTCGGCGTGGTGCCTCACTTCGGGGTGTACCTGGCGGCCATGGGGATCTTCGGCGTGGCGCTGCCGCTCTACAACACGCCCGCCATGGTGATGCTCCAGGAGCGCGTGGAGCCGGCCTACCTGGGCCGCGTCATCAGCGTGATGACCATGCTCTCCACCTCGCTGATGCCACTGTCCATGCTGCTCTTCGGGCCCCTGGCAGAAGTGGTCTCCATCGAGCGGCTCCTGCAGGTCACCGGCGTGCTGGTGATCCTGCTCGGACTGCTCACGCCGCTACACCGTCGGCTGATGTCCTTCGGTGAGCCCAAGAGCCCCCCAGTTCAATCCCAGGAACTGGCCAGCTGAGGGTGGCCGCACGTGCCGGTTCCGACAAACGGGGACGTGCGCTGGCACTCCCACGCCCAAAGGAGAAGCACATGTCGAAACAGCACGCTCCCCATCCCATGAACGTCCCTGGCGACTTCTATGTCGTGGACCAGTGCTGCACGGCGTGCGGTGTTCCAACACACCATGCCCCAGAGACGTTCGCGTTCGAGAACGACCAACCTGGGGCGAGCTGCTACGTCCAGCGGCAGCCCACCAGCCCCGAAGAAGTCGACCGCGCGCTCATGGTCGTCCGTTGCCAGGAGTTCGGATGCATTCGATACCGGGGGACCGACCCTGTCATCCTGCGCCGCCTCACGGAAGCAGATTCAGGCGACCAGTGCGATGCGCCGCTGCCCTCGGGTATCCGCCCCGTCGTGCGGAACCATGTTTCCGTCGAAGCACAGAGTCGTGATGCCCGCGCATGGGAATCAGACACCGTGCTCGAGCGATTCCGCAACTGGCTGACAGCCCAGAGCCACCGCCATCAGACCACCCCCATCATCAGGAGCGGCTCCGGCGCTTCCTTTTCCTTTTCTTGGACCAAGAATGACTTCCACCACGTGACGGTCAGACCCATTGGCGACGTACCTGGCCGATGGCTCATCCAACACGCAGGGAATCTCGCTGCGTCCGAAACCATCGACCAGTGGCTGACGGATGCGGAAGAACTAGGCGTGGTCCGGTGGTACTCGCAGGAGGAGTGGACACGTGGCCTGCCGGGCCAGGCTCGCCCCTGGTAAGGCGACGACTTCGGCTCCGAGCATCGAACGGATAGCGCCTCTGTGAGGGCCCTGGCGGGAGCGGAGGCGCAGCAGCCCATGTGGCAGCTTCCGCGCTCTCGCCGCTGACCACGGCGCCTTTGACAGCCGGCCAGTGCCAACTCCCACGCCGCACACCGGTCAGCAGCGCGGCGCGACCTCCATGGGCACCGCGTCGCGCGAAGAGGAAGCGGGCGCCACCTGGAAGTCACTGGGGCCGTGCCGCATCGAGAGGCTCGACGGCTCCAGCAGCGCCTCCGCCCGGGCGCGCGTCCGCTCGATGCACACCACCATCAGTCGCCCCAGTTCCACCTGGGGCAGGACGCCGTTTCGCGCGAGGAAATCCTCGTCGACGCCCGGGATGCGAGGGAGCGCGGGCGTCTGCTGCGACTCCAGCGCCAAGAGGGCCTGGCGCAACGCGTCCTTTGCACTCCGGCCACCCCGCTCCAGGGCGAACGCGATGACGTCCCAGGCCAGCTCGGCGTGCCGCCCCTCGTCCTCGGAGATGACCGACAAGGTCTCCCGCACGACAGGGTCTGAGGCCCGCCTCGCGCCTACGCCGGCGACCAGGGAGGCCATCCCCTCGGCCAGACATCCATCCAGCAGCGAACCGCGCACGAGCCGGGCCCAGGTGTCTCCTGAATCCATCGGGGAAGGCGGCGTACTTCCCTTTCCAAGCTCCGGAATCGTTCCCGCCGTCCAGCCCACTCCCGAGTAGGCGTTGGCGAGCGCGAAGCACCGCCTGGCATGACGAATCTCATCCAGCGCCGCCAGGTGACAGTCCTCCAGGAGCTCCGAGGGCGCCCCCAACGCGGAGAGCTTGAGCGACAACTTCGAGAAGGCGGGAACGGACGCATGCTCCAGGCCCGCTGAGTACATCCAGACCTCCCCGAGCACCGTTCGCTGCCAGGGTGTGAGTCCCGAAACATCCGGAACGGCGTCATCCGCCCAGCCCGCCCCCAGCGCCCGGCGAGCCACGCGCGTTCGTCCACGCAGGCGAAGGACCCTCCCCTTCGAAAAGTTGGTGGAGCTGATCAGGTGGGCGAGCCAAACCAGGGCCCCCACCGTCACAGCGGTGCCGAGTGCCATGATGCCCCCGAGGACCCTCATGACCCGGGGCTGGTGCTTCTGGAGCATGAGGACGAGTCCGCCCACGAAAGCCCCCACGATCAGGAGGGCAACGAGAATCACGGTCACTGCAGCCATGGCCAACCCCTTCGAGAGTCCGCGGCGACGTGCCTCGGTCTCACGAGTGTCGTCGGCAATGCACCGAGAATGCCAGCGCCGTTGGCCCTTCCGAGAAGCCCCGGGCGTGCAATGGGTGGCGCGGTCGCAGCACACCTGTGCACGCCGCTACACGGTGGACAAGGACCGGTCGGCCGCACGCAGGGGTCGCCGCCGACCACTCTTCGCATGCGCTCCCCTGCAGCGCGCTGGGGTGAGTCCCAGGGGAGACTGCTCGACTCACGTCCAACCCGCACACACGCCCATCACTCAACCGTCGGCGCACAATCCAGAGCCGCGCCCAAACAAGGCTCGGCATACACCACCTCGGCATATTGGGTGCGCGCCCCGGCATGCGCCGCCAGGCGGCGACACTCACAATAGGTTTCTCCAACCCATGTCGTGAAGGTCGCGTCGCTGTAGCAATCATACAGAGCGCTCTCCAGGCAGCGGAAATCAGTATCCGCGCTCTCGACCTGGGGGCGGCTGACTTCTCTGCCTCAGAAACGCGCTCACCAGGTCCCAATCAACACTACTCAACACTCACCTTGAGAGCCACTCCCCCTTCACGCCTTGCGATGGCAGCCGCCCCAGTCGGAAGAGGTGCGGCGGAATCAACCCATCCACCCAACGGGTTCACGCACCATGCAGACACCCGCGCTCAAACGTTCTTGCCTGACTTGAATCACACCAAAGATTGACACGCTGGAGTCGCCGCTCGCAATCTCGGCCCGTCGCTATCATTGGCGACCCGGAGTGCGTCTGGGCATGAACGAGCGCAATGGCTCACGAACAGACGCGGATCGCCGGCCATCACATCGTCCACGACGCGCAATGCCATGGAGCATTTCATGTCGAAATCGAATCAGTCCGCGCCGACCCTTTCTCACCGCAGCCTGTTGCCAACACTCGCCGCGCTCGCCCTGGCTGTCGCCGCGCCGGATGCCAGCGCGTACTCGGCGATCTACGGCGGCGGCCCGTTCTATTCCGGCGGGACCGCGGTGATGAACGACCTGCGCGGCTCGGGTTTCACCACGGTCATCCTGTGGAGCTTCCACATCGAGGAGAACGGTGACCTGATCTACAACGACATTCCGGTGGTCAAGAACGGCGCCTACATGGGCGACCCAGCCTGGCCGGACCGGCTGGCCACGCTGAAGACCGCGCCGACCTCGGTCAATCGCATCGAGGTGTCGATCGGTGCCTGGGGTGTTCCGGACTTCGAACGCATGATTCGACTGGTCAACGGCACCGCACCCGGCTGCGGCACCACCATCGTCTGCGGTACCGGAAGCAACAGCATCCTGTACAGGAACTTCCAGGCGCTGAAGGCCGCCACCGGCGCCGACGCCGTGAACTTCGACGACGAAAGCGCCTACAACCTAGCCCCGACCACGACCTTCAGCCAGATGCTCATCGGGATGGGCTACAAAATCACCTTCGCGCCGTACACGCAGCAGACGTTCTGGCGGAACCTCAGGAACAACCTCGGCAGCGCCGTCGATAGAATCTACCTGCAAGTGTACGCCGGTGGCGCCGGCAACAACCCGGCGAGTTGGAACACCGCCATGGGCATGACTGTCGCCCCCGGCTTGTGGTCCAAGCATGGCAGCGGCTGCACGTCTGGCGACAGTCCAGCCACGGTGCAGACCCGGATGAGCAACTGGAAGGCCAGCGCCGGCATCAGCGGCGGCTTCATGTGGTTGTACGACGATATCCAGCAGTGCAGCGCGCAGGGGACGAGCGCGCAGTATGCGGCGGCAATCAACACCGCCGTCAGCGGCAACACCCCGCCGGTGGCCAACTTCGGTGTCACCGTCAGCGGCCTCACCGCGACCTTCAGCGATGCGTCCACCGACGCGGACGGAACCATCGCCTCGCGCAGCTGGAATTTCGGCGACGGCAGGACCTCCACCGCGACCAACCCTTCGCGCACCTACGCAAGCGCCGGCGACTACAACGTCACCCTGACCGTCACCGACAACGGCGGCGCCAGCCATACGAAGTCCCAGGCGGTGTCCGTCGGGTCGGGCTACGCCAATCTGGCGTTGAACAAGCCCACCACCAGCTCAGCCCCCTGCAACAGCACCGAATCGGCCGCCAAGGCGGTCAACGGCAGCATCTCGGGCGGTACCACCGACAAGTTCTGCTCACTGACCTCGCCAGCGTGGATGCAGGTCGACCTCGGTACGGCGCAGACAGTCAGCAGCTTCACGATCCAGCACGCGGGTGCGGGCGGTGAATCGACGGCTTGGAACAGCAGGGCGTTCACCATCCAGACGTCGAGCAACGGGTCCACTTGGAGTACGCCCGTCACGGTGAGCAACAACACTGGCAGCACTTCGACCCATGCAATCACGGCGACGTCGGCGCGTTACATCCGGCTCAACGTGACGACGCCGACTCAGAACAGCGACCCAGCGACGCGAATCTACGAGCTCGAAGTTCGCTGAACGGTCGGTAACGAAGCCGGCCCTCGACACCACGAGGGTCGGCTTCGTACCTGTGCCTGCTCCAAGCAGGCATCGACGGGCCCCACCTACGCGAACATCAGGGGCTGAACGTACACAAGCCGCCGCTGCAGTTCCGCCTGAACGCATAAGTGAAGTGATATCCGTCGCCGACCGCGTCCGTGACGTCCCATCGATGATTGCGGATGTAGTAATCGGTGATGCCGCAGGCAACGAGTGGAGGACACGTCCAGTAGGTTCCGCTGTATTGGTGGAACGAAAACCATTCTCCGGCGGCAACGTTCCAGGCAGCTTTCACAGAAGACTCGTACGACACCCAAAGCCCAACAGTCCCCCGATAGGGCGCGAGTTGGGTGAAGGATGTCTTGGCATCCGCGGCCGCCCAACCGTTGCCGGTCACATTGGACCAGCAGTCGAAGAAGTCCCCGCCCTTGTAACAGACGCTGTCTCTCCAGAAGGGGCCGTCCGCGCTCGTCAGGGGTTGAGCCACGGACGAGAAGCCGTCTGTCCCCTGCTCCCCAAGGTCCGGTGCGAATCCCCCTGATGATTCCAAATGGGGAGCCGCTTCATCCCGCACGATGACATGGGCATCATCAGGGACAGAACGGCGCGATTCGGCACTGACCAACGCCGTGGGCGGCGTGGCGCCTTGCGTCAACTGGCGATAGAGTTCGACGGCGGAGTGCCTGGCAACATCACCGTCACGCAAGACACGTCCATCCGCTACGGGGCCACGCTCCACGACGAGGATGCCGCCGGGCTGCAAATCGTAGAATTCGATGAAGTGCTCCCGTGACACCTCGACACGAGCAAGCAGCTGATTGAGCTCATCGAGCTTCGGCCGCAGTCGCCGCGAGGCCTCCACCGCGGCCGCCGGATCGGACTCATAGAGTCGGTCGATGTGCTGGAACGACAGTCGCGCTGCATTCAGCGAGGACGGGCTGAAATCGATTGGCGCTTGGGTCTCCCCGAGTCCATCACCGCACCCTGCTGACACCAGGCCGGCCATCAGCAGAATCCCCAGCCGAAACGTGCACTTGCTCTTCATGATGTATCCTCCTTGACTCCGGTTCCCAAACGATGCGCCGCCAACGTGCCTGTGAAATGCCGCGCAAATCCTGGCCTTCGCATGCATTTCTTGAAATTCGCTAAAATTAGGGAGATGCTCGATCCGGCGCGAACCGGGAGGTCCCATGAGCGGCGGCACCCTTCGAAGCCCACAGGTTCATGCGCTCGTGAGGCTCATCAACGAGGCACACGAGCTGCCAGCGCGAGTGGCGACACGGTCCCGGCATCTCCTCGTCGGGCTGTGTCGCATTCTGGGCGCAGAGGCCGGAGCGTGCGTCTTGGAGCGCGACTTCAGACCGGGAGGACATGTCGGATTCACGGAGATTGTCCTGGAAGGGTGGAGCGGGAGCGCGGTGTCCGCGCTCAAGGCGCTCCGGAGGATGGGAAGTGCCTGCAACCCCGCCATTCGCTCATTGATGGAGCGCGGCTCGGAACCCGGCACCATCGTCACCGCGATGCGCCGGGAACTGGTGGAGGACTCGAGCTGGTATGGCGCCCCCTATGTCGAGCATTATCTGCGCCCCACGGGGCTCGATGACTCGGTGTATTCAAGCCAGTGGTCCGAGCTCCCGGGGGTGGTGCGGGGTATCGGAATCTACCGTGAGCGGGGCGGCCGCCCCTTCGACGCCGCGGACCGCGAGCTGCTGCATCTGTTCCACGCCGAGTGCGGAGCCATGCTCGACCCGCCAGGGTCCTCGAAGGTGAGAACGCCGTCAGGCTGTCTGGCGCCTCGCGAACGACAAACGTTGGAGTTGCTGCTTCAGGGACTCGGAGACAAGCAGATCGCGGCTCGGCTCGGCATCAGTCGTTTCACCGTGAATCAGTACACGAAAACCCTCTACCGCCGCTTCGGAGTCCAGTCGCGGGCGGCGCTCATCGCACAGGTGCTCGCACGCGATGAACCGGAGGCCACGACTGCGCTCCCCTCACGGCAAGTCCCGCCAGATGGACAACCGAAGCTCGCACGCGCATCCGACGGGCAGGAGCCGTGTTGATACTCGGAACCCCTGGGGTCGATTCCCCCCGTGTTCTTCTGCGATCGCAAACTGTAGCCCTGAACGCTTCGCGAGAGTCGTACGTCGCGAACATGTTCGTCCGCCCAGGCTCTCTTGAGGCTCCGGCACAGGGGGGATGAATTCCCTCCCTGCGCCTGGAAGCCCATGACTACGGAGGGGGCAGCGGCTGCCAGTTCGGGTCGGGCCAGACGAAGGGGTTTCCACCTGCGCCCGGGGCCGCGTTACCGAAGTAACGCTGGCAACCCGCGACGTTCTCCGAGCGCCCCAACAGTTCCCAGAAGCCAGGGCAGACGTCCCGAGGAATTCGCGTGCGGCAGTCCGCCATCGTCCGCTCGCCCGCGTCAGGTTGCGCGTAATAGGCGCTCACGAAGTTCCAAGCGATGCGCTGGAGCGCCTGGACGGTCGCCGCGTTCGCGCCAGCAGGCCCCGGGGCGCCCTCGGGCGACTCCCGGAACACGGACGCATGGTGGACCGCGGCCATGTAGTACGCACCCAGGCTCGTCAAGTGGACGTTGTCGCTGAAGAGCACGTTGAGCTTCTGCGACGTCGTGCCGGTGATCCCCGGCACCTCGTTCGCGATGACGCGCTCCACCAGGTCGACCAGCGCCGTGCTCCCCGGGAGCGCCACCACGCGGTCCGCCCGCCCATCGGACTGCAACGTGAGGTTGACCTTGGAGGACACACACTCCCAGGCAACCCGAGCGTTCTTCTCGTAGGCAATCCACCGGGCAGGGTTGGCTTTATCGATATCCAACCACGTGTGATAGAAATACGTCACGGCTTGCGGATTCCCGGCAATCAACCGGTCATGGAAGTGCCGCAAGTAACCGACGGTGTTCTCCCACTCGATGGTGCCCAGGAGGTCATGCCGCTCGGTGATGAGGAGGGTGTCGTATCGCTCGCCTGGACCCAGCGTCTGGGGAGACAAGAGCTCCTGGACCACGTTCATGTTGGAGCCCACGCGATTCTTGCCCTGGCGGTACCCTGCCCATCCGCCATTGCCCCAGGTCCGCACCCGGAGGGGTGAGCCAATCACGTTCTGCTGGTTCCAGTTGAAGTCCTTCGCCAGGCTGGTGGCGATGCCATCGAAGTGGTCGGGCATGGGGTTGTCGAGCAGGCTGTGTCCGGAGAAGAAGACCCGGGCGCTCGTGATGGGGGGCGCCGTGCCGGGCTCCCCCGCGTCCGAGCCGCCGGCATCCGGGACTCCCGCGTCCTCTGCCCCCGCATCTGGCTCCGTGTCGCCGCCGTCCGGGGGCCATACGCCCGAATCAGCGGTGCCAGGAAGCGCGTCGTCGGGAACGTCCTGACTGGACTGCCCGGCACACGCCAGCCCGAGGGAGACAACCAGAAGGGTGCATGGCCTCAGCCGAAATGCATACATCATTCGAGTCCTCATCGCTGAAACGACGGTTCCATCCCACCACCCCACCCTGCAGGAGCCGGCCACCTGCACCAATCCAGAATAGACTGAAAGCCACCAATTCAGTCATCCTTTCCCCCTCTCCAAGGAGGCACAAATGAAGATGGGACGCATCGCAGTGGGCTTCGTGGCCGGTCTCGTGTCCATGGTGGGCTGTGGTGGCCAGACGCAGGATGCGCCGGGCACGGACGTGGCAGCCGAGGGCCTCGAGCAATCCTGCGTGTATGCTTATTTCGAGTGTGGCTATCGCGGCCACCAGTATCCCTACGCCTGGCCGGCGACCTGCGCCGTTGGAATCCATACGCACCAACAGGCCTTCGCGGTCTGTCTCGCGGAATGCCCCTGGATGTGTGTCGACACGGGGGACATCGGCACGGCGCCGTAGTCGGAAATCCCTGTCACGGTCACTGGATTTGGGCCTTGAGAATCATGCGAGCAGCTCGCATGATTCGCTCACAGTACGCGCCATGATGCACACGACCTATCGGCCCCACGCGCCTCTCGACAAGTTCGTGGACTTCCTCTGGGTGTCCGCCGGCTACGTCGCACAGGCGCCACGAGAACGTGTGCTGCCGTCGGGCTCGCACTCCCTTATCGTCCCTCTCGGCGCCCTCCCACTGCGCGTCTACTCCAGCGACCAGACAGACGAGGCCGCTGAAATCCGGGGCGCGATCGTAAGCGGCGCGCGAAGCAGCCCGCTGACCATCGCGGCCGTGGCTGGCCCGACCGCCGGTATCTACTTCAAGCCCGGCGGCGCGCGCGCCTTCTTCGACGTGCCCTGCAACGAATTCGCGGAACAAGTCATTTCGCTGGATGCGATATGGGGCGCGTCGGCGCACTCACTGCGCGAACGGATCATGGAGGCATCCTCGACGCGCGAGCGCTTTCAACTGCTGGAAGAACACCTCCTGCACCGACTGCGCCGGCCCGTCGAACCAGCGCCCGCGCTTCGTGCGGCGCTGGCCGCGTTCGAGGAACCCGACCTCACGTCGGTCGCTGAAGTCAATCGCCGCACGGGGCTCTCCCCCAAGCGCCTGTTGGCCCTGTTCCGCGAGGAAGTCGGCTTGAGTCCGAAGACGTACTGGCGCGTTCGACGGTTTCGAGCGGCGCTTCTCGACGTCGAACAGGGCGCCCTGCGTGGCGCCGCGTTGGCCGCCGAGCACGGCTACTTCGACCAGGCCCACTTCCTTCGCGAGTTCCGGACGCTCGCCGGCTCGAGCCCCCGCGAGTACCTGGCAACGCGCGTCGAGGGCACCGACCACGTGGCGGTCTCCGGGTAAAAAGATCCAATCCGCGGCGGCGGTCCCGGCGTTTCCTGGGCGTCATGGAACCGAGTGAACGCCTCCCACAGCGCGTGCCGGCAGGCCCGGCATGGACGGAACGATCGCACCCCAGCCGCAGCGGCCCCCACAGAGGGAGGCGAGCATGAGCGCCGACTCCTCCGCCACGCGGGCCCAGGAACGCCCTCTCCGGGACATTGGGGCACTTCTCGGACCGCAGGGGCCACTCGTCGCTGGGGCCGCGCTCTCGTCGACGTTGGCGGCAGCCCTCGCATTGGTGCCGTTCTTCGTCGTCGCACGCATGGCGACCTCCATCTACGCGGCGCCGCCGGACCTCGACGCGGTTCGCGCGCTCGCCCTCCTCGCCGCGGGTGCGCTCGCGTTGCGTTACATCCTCGTCGCTGCCGCGAACGTGCTGGCGCACGTCGCCGCGTTCCGCATCCTCCATGACCTGCGCGTGCGGCTCGCGAAGAAGCTCGGCGCCGTTCCGCTTTCGTTCTTCAGCCGTCGTGGGGCGGGCGAACTGAAGAAGACACTGATGGACGACGTGAACCAGATCGAGGCGTTCGTCGCTCATCACTTCCCGGATGCGGTCACCGCGCTCGTCGTCCCGCTCGCGACGGCCGTCGCCCTCCTGTGGATTGACTGGCGCATGACCCTTGCCAGCCTCGTGATGGCGCCGCTCGCTGTCTTGGCGATGGCCGTCGCCATGCGAGAGGTCGGCAAGGCCCATCAACAGTGGAACGAGATCCAGAGTCGGATGAACCGCTCGCTGCTCGAATACCTGCGGGGCATCCACGTCATCAAGACCTTCGGCCTGTCCGCGCGGCGCTTCAGCGACCTCTCGCGCTCCATCGAGGAAGGGCTCGCGTGGATGGAGGGTTTCATGCGCACCAACGGCCGTGGCTACGGCGCGTTCGGCGCGCTCATCGGCTCGAGCCTCGTCGTCCTCGTCCCCATGGGCGGTTGGCTCTACACGCGCGGCACGCTTTCGCTCGAGTCGCTCGTACTCTTCCTCGTACTCGGGCCACAGCTCCTCATGTCGATGATGCGGCTGATGTTCGCGTGGGGCAACGTTGACCGCATCCAGGCGGGCAACGCGCGCATCCAGGCCATCCTCGCGGCGCCCGATCTCGAGACGCCCACGAGCGCCGCGCGGCCCACGCACGATGGCATCGCGTTCCGTGGCGTCAGTTTCCGTTACGAGGACGGCGGTTCAGAGGTCCTCCGCGACGTCTCCTTCGAAGCGCCCGCGGGCAAGGTCACGGCACTGGTCGGACCTTCGGGCGCTGGCAAGACGACGCTCGTGAGGCTCGTGCCCCGGCTCTGGGAGGCGACGAACGGCGCGGTTGAACTCGGCGGCGTCGATGTGCGCGCGCTCCAGCTCGACCAACTGCTCTCCCACCTCTCGATGGTGTTCCAGGACGTCTTCCTCTTCCACGGCACCGTTCGCGAGAACCTGCGTCTCGCTCGGCCCGATGCCACCGATGCGCAAGTCGATGCCGCGTGTCGCGCCGCGCGTGCGTACGACTTCATCCAGGCGCTTCCCAGGAAGTACGACACGCTGCTCGGTGAGCGCGGCGCCCGCCTCTCCGGGGGCGAGAAGCAACGCCTGTCCATCGCGCGGGCGCTCCTCAAGGACGCCCCGGTGCTGCTGCTCGACGAGGCGACGGCTTTCGCCGACCCCCAGAATGAGGCGCGCATCCAAGAAGCGCTGTCCGAGCTATGCGCGGGACGGACGGTGCTCGTCGTCGCGCACCGGCTTTCGACCATCGCCACCGCGGACCACATCGTCGTCCTCGACGGCGGGCACGTGAATGACCAGGGGACGCACGACGAATTGCTCGCGCGCTGCGCCTTGTACCAGCAACTCTGGCGCAGCCACACCGAAGCGCTCGACTGGTCACTGGGCGATCCGGCCACTCCTGACATTCAGAAGGAGGTGGTGTGATGCTCAGGGAACTCTTCATGCTCGGCGAGCGGCTCGCGGGCCGAAATGACGCACGGCTCCGGCGCGGACTTCTCTTCGCCTTTGCCGAGGCACTCGCGGTCGCCGCGCCCTACACACTGGTCCTCTTCTTCGTTCGTGAAGCGCTCGAGCACCGGCTCTCGATGCACCTGACGTGGTGGCTCACCGGCGGCATCGCGCTCTCGGTGCTGCTGCGCCTGGCGTTCTCCATCAGAGCGATGTCCAACATCTTCGTCGCCGCGCACGCGCTCATGGGGCAAGCGCGCATCCGCACCGCCGACCACCTGCGACGCCTGCCCATGGGTTTCTTCACGCAGCGAAGGAGCGGTGAACTGGCAGGCGTGCTCACCACCGATGTCGCGCTTGTCGAAGACGTGTGGTCGCACACCATCGGCATCTTCACGGCGAGCTTCGCACTGCCGATGCTCGTCGGTCTCGGCCTCTGCTTCCTCGATTGGCGCCTGGGGCTCGTCGTCCTCGCCGCCCTACCGGTGGCACTCCTCGTGCTGGCAGCGACCACGCCCCTCTTCGTTCGTGAGTTCGAAGCCGTGCTCGAGGCCTCGGCGGATGTAAACGCCCGCGTCGTCGAATACGTGCAGGGCATCGCCGTGCTCCGGGCGTTCGGCCGGCACGGCGAGGTCTACCAGCGCTTCGTGAAGGCAATGGAGCGCCTGCGCGACGCCCTCATCCGCGCCGATGTCTTGCCCTCCCCGCTGCTCGCCGTGTTCGGCTTCGTCGTCGAGATGAGCTTCGTCGCGGTGGCGTACGCAGGAAGCACCCTGGCGTTGCGCGGTTCGATTCAGCCCGGGGTGCTGCTCGTCTTCCTCATCGTGACGGTCGGAGTCGTTCGTCAGGTCTCGGATCTCGGTGTGGCACTGCTCATGCTTCGAGCGTCTCAGCGCGCACTCGGTCGCGTTGACCGGCTACTCGCGGAGAAGCCGCTCGCGGAACCGTCCGTAAGAGCGGCGTCGATCCAGAAGTTCGACGTGGAGGTCGACGCAGTGTCCTTCGCGTACGAAGACGCGACCGTGCTCGACGGCGTCTCGGTGACGTTCCCCGAGCGCTCGTTGACCGCGCTCGTCGGTGCCTCGGGCTCAGGGAAGTCGACGCTGGTCCACCTCGTGGCGCGGCTGTGGGACATCCCGCGCCAGGGTGCCATCCGGATCGGCGGCGTCGACATCCGGGACATTCCGTTCGAGGAACTGCACCAGCACCTCGCGATGGTGTTCCAGGACGTCGTCCTCTTCTCCGGGACCATCCTCGATAACCTGCGCGTTGGACGGCCCGACGCCTCGCTCGAGGAAGTCCAGCGTGCAGCGCGGGCAGCGCGCGCCCACGACTTCATCACCGCCTTGCCGAACGGCTACGACACCCTGCTTGGAGAAGGAGGAGGAACCCTCTCGGGGGGTGAGCGCCAGCGCTTGTCCATCGCACGTGCCATCCTCAAGGACGCCCCCATTGTGCTTCTCGACGAGGCCACTGCCTCCGTCGACGCGTCGGCGGAGGCTGAAATCCAGCGCGCCATCGACGAACTGGTCAGGAAGAAGACCGTCGTCGTGATCGCACATCGGCTGCGCACCGTGCGGCGGGCGCACCGCATCATCGTGCTCGACAAAGGGCGCGTCGCGGAGTCAGGCACGCACGACGAATTGCTCGCGAAGCGCGGCGTCTACGCAGCGCTCTGGCAGGAACAGGAGCGGGCCAGGGGCTGGCGGCTCGCGGCGAGTACGGCCGCCCGCGTCACCGAAAGCCGGACCTGACGGGCGCTCCACCTGCGCTCCGGCTTCAAAGCCGAGCCGGGCGGTCAGCGCGAGCAGTGGGAGTCGCGCTCGGGCTGGAATTCGCTCACGCGGGTCCTCAGCGCGTTCCGAAGCCCGAGCCCTTCGAGACCGTCCACAGCAGACGGATTTGCGTCGCACGCTGGCGGATGGTGTCGGAAACGCTGCCGAACTCTCCCGCGCGGTTGGCGACGAAGGCTTCGAGCGCCACGCCATGTTGGCCGGCGAGCAGGAGCTCGGCACGCGCGGTGGCATAGGTGATGAGCTCCACGCCCTCACCGAGGAAGGCGCCCGAGATGAGATAGTTGCGCACGGACACGCCGACGCGCCCGACACCCCGCCGCACCAGGCCCAGCTCGAAGGCCGACTGCGCCCCGGGCCCGAAGTGGTAGTCACGAGCGGACTCCGGCGAGGTGAGACCGCCGCCATGGCCGAACGGCACCCCGGCCATGTTCGCGTTGACGTCCAGGGTGAGCTGCGACGTGAGAGGAACCTGCGCCACGCCGCCGATGCCCAGGCTGACCGTGGAAACGCGCAGCGTGTTCGGATTGGCGAAGTCGTAGCCCGCCATCAAGCCCCAGAGCCCCGAAATGGAGCGGAACTTGAAGCGGTCGCCGTAGAGAAGCCCCCGGCTGAAGAATCCCACCGTCAGCGTGTCACGCGAGAAGCCCATTCGCGCGAAGAGCGTGAAGTAGTCGAAAGGCTGGTCATAGTCGCCCGTGGTGAGCTGCGGGGGGCCGTAGACCATTTCGACGCCGAGGTGCCCCTCCATCTTGTTGGGAACATCGAAGCGCGTGCCGTCGATGTCGTTGTAGTTGTCGACGTTGCTCGTGAAGCCGGCCATCAACTGGAGGAAGTTCCCCTGTACCGGGAGGAAGTCGTTCTTGCGACGGCCAAAGAGGTAACGGTTGATGCCGCCCGCGGGTTCGACGAGCAGCGAGAGCACCGAGCGCGCCACCGTGGGTTCGCCTTCGTCGAGAATCGCGAGCGCGGTGCGATGCAGGACCTCGCCCAGCACGACGCCCCCGATGGACGTTGTAATGAGGTCGTTCGTGGATGGAGTCTCAGACTCCATGAACAGCTCCCACAACACGCTTGACGCGACCGTGAACGGGACCGAGCCCCAGAAGCCGAAGCCGCTTGAGCGCGCCGCGGTGTAGGCCAACGAGCCCTGGTAGGGGTGCCCGAGCGCATTGGTCGCGAACGCATCCTCGTCCCACACCCAGCCATCGGCGACGTTGCGACGCATGGTCTCCAGCGAGATGTCCGCGTAGGGCTTGCCGAGGAGCTTCGCCGTCCCCCAGAAGATGGCGTGGAAGGCGCCCATCTCCACGATGGGCACAACGAAGTTGCGCCCTCCTCCGTCCGGCGCGTTCCAGATGGCGCGGCGAGGCGGGTGCACGAGCTCCGGCACGAGGAGCCGGGGCTCCGCGGGAACGGCCTCGACGCACGCCTCCGACACCAGGGGGGCATCCGCGGGCGCCGCGCCTGCGTCGCCTCCTGAGACGAGCGAGAACACAAGGAGCAGGCCTGAGACGCGATGCACGGGGAACGGGTTCATGGCGTGCATCGGGCTCTAATTGCTCTGGGGAGCGACTGCACGCACCAACCGCTACCGGCGCGTAGCGAGCCTCGAATCCAGCGCAAGTTGAGAACTGTTTCCGATGGCACCGAACACTCGTGATGAACCGAAGTCGAGCCAGGCAGACGGTGCCGGACGCGAGGGAAAAGCAGGCGAGCGGGTTCGCCCGCTGGCGACCTTCCCTGGAGGCCGTGGTGCATCGCGCCGCCGCGTCAACGCCCCTGTGACATGCAGTGAACCCCAGCCGATGCGGGGCTCCATCAGGCCATGCGAGACGGCTCCATGGAGCGTCGCCCCCCTTTGGACGGACGGGACTGCAGGTGTGGTGCGGGTTGGGATGGGATATTGCATCCGGGCCAGTCCCGGAAACATCGTGAAAGCTCGGCGTGAAGCGCTGGAGACCGCCCGGAACCGTGTTCGCGGCATGTGGACACGTCCGCCTTGATGCAACGAAGCTGTAACAAAGAAGGCCGGGCCCCCTCGCATCTCCGCGAGAAACCCGTGACAATCAACGAAATGAACCTGCGACTCTCGATACGCTCCCTGTTGATACTCTCCCTCACAGTCGCTCCCGCACTTTCCGGCTGTGGTTCCGATGACGTCGATCCGACGCCGGACGCGGGATTTGATGCGGGTGTTCAGCCCGACGCAGGCGTTGAGCCGGACGCGGGCATTGAGCCGGACGCGGGCACTGAGCCCGACGCTGGCACTGAGCCCGACGCTGGCACTGAGTCTGACGCCGGCACTGAGCCCGACGCTGGCACCGAGCCTGACGCGGGCACCGAGCCTGACGCGGGCACCGAGCCTGACGCGGGCACCGAGCCGGACGGGGGCACTGACCCGGACGCTGGCACTGACCCCGACGCTGGCACCGACCCGGACGGGGGCACCGACCCGGACGCTGGCACCGACCCGGACGCTGGCACCGACCCGGACGGGGGCACTGACCCCGACGCTGGCACCGACCCGGATGGGGGCACCGACCTGGACGGGGGCACTGCCCCGGACCCGTTCACCGTTTGCGAGGGCGAGTGCCAGGAAACCGCGACCACGATTCGATTGGGCGAGAACCAGCGTGTCTTGACCAGCGCCTACTTCGGATATGAAGAGACGGACAACCCGGAGGCGCCGTGGGAGCTTTGGATCGAGTTCAACAACGGCGCGCCGGGTGAGTGCCCCACCGAGGATTCGCCGCTCCCGCCGCAGTTGGTCAACGTTCACAAGGTGAGGATGCCGGTGGACGCAACGCCGCAGGTAGGAACCATGTCGGGCGAGCCGACAGCGACGCTCGTCGACTTCGAGGGCGTGCTCACTACTGCGTACTTCCTGCACAGCACGAGCCTCACCTTCACACCTGTGGCCGCCTCGCTCTGCCCCACCTGCGTCCTGAGCGGTACCCCTCCCGAATCGCACTTCGTGGCCTTCGACTTGAATGGCCTCTACGAAAATGGCGACATCACCGGCCACGGGTACGCCACCTACTGCCCCTCGCTCGACTCCTTCAAGCGCAGGAAGTAACCGCGGTCCGGCTCACCTGACGGTGAGTCGGACCTGCCCAGGCCCCTGACACAGGGGCCTGGGCCCACCGAAGCGTTGCGCTGCCAGACGACGACGAGAGCACCAGCTCCCTCCCCTTGGAGGGAAGCCGCCACGTCGGCATTGCAGCGCATCAAGCCGAGTTGGAGCCCGCCCTTCGCGCAAGGCCTGCTGGCCAACCGCCATTTTCGCACGGCACATGAGCCCGCGCCGGTGATTCTCCCGTCTGCTTATTCAACACACGAGCAGGTATCAGAACTGACGGCATTCACTGAGATAGTGCTACTCAGAGGCGCGCTCAAGGCGCATCACCGATCCCCTCTCCATCATCCTGGGCCCGTGGCATGCCAGGGCGCTGCCGCGGGCGGCAGTCGGCTTCCTCGTGGCCACGCTTGTCGCCTGCCTGGTGAGCTGGGTGGGCCTGGCCGCTGCGTCGGCCGCCATTCGAGGCGGTGACCTGCCCCCGAGAACTCCCGCTGCTGTATCAAGACGATGAGTTCGCGGTGTACTGGATTGTCCCCGCGCCCTGAAACACCTCGGGGCGCCCGCTTCGCGGGGCCCCGCACACAGCATCACCTGACGGACAGCCATCAACCCCAGCGGTCTTGCTGGAGCTCCTGAAGGCGAGCCTTGATTTTCGCCTCCCGTTGGCCATCCGTCCTCGCCATGGACAGGTGACGCATCGTGACCCGCTTCGCCGCCTTGTCGAGCTCCACCGCCGACAGCTTCGGGTTGTCACGAATGAATGCCTCCATCTCACTCATGACCTTCTTTTCGAGATTCGCGATGCCCGGCTTGTTGATTCCAATCACGTATCCGGACTGGATGAAGGACTCCATGAGGTTTGCCGACGTCGCTCTCCAATCCGGGGCTGCGTCAGACGCCTTCGTCGCGGTCGTCGCACTCGGCGCGGCACTTTTTGCATTGGAGGCAGAGCCCATGCCCAGCAGACTTCGCATTGCATGAAAGACAGGCTGTCGGGTCGTGATCGCCATGGCGCACCCCCAATGCATACGAGTTGGAGGCACTCTAGGGCAAACATCCAGCGGGTGGACTCGTGGAAACCCCTACCCGCTTGACATTGTCTAATCCCAAACGCTGTTGCTGCTGGCCCCTGGTGATTCTAGCGACCGACGAGTCGTGGGCCAAGGAGTTCCCCGCCAGGCGCGAGCACGTATGCCAAGTGCTTGTGCAGAATCGGGCAGGACTCCGGATTGTACGCGACAATCACATATCGTCTGCCGGACTCATCGGGACTGGTTGCCCGAAGTGGTCCACCGTCCACGCGAGCCCGAAGACACCACTCGTCATCACACCCGCCCCAATCAGCAGGGCGCGTGTCAGCCCGCCCCTTCACGCCGTGCTCACGAGCCTCGCGCACGCCTCGCGCTCATAGGGGAGCCCGGCCTTCCGGAAGTGCCCCCCGGCGTTGCCGAAGCGCGGGTCCCAGAGGTGCGAGGTGTCCACGAGCGCGGCGAGGAAGCGCCGCTGTGCTTCTGTCCTCACCACCCCATCTCCACTCGGAAAGGCGTGAACGAGGAGGGGGCCCCACTCGAAGTCCACCCAGGACTTCTTGGTGGTCCGCGCGACCGCCACGGCTGCGTCCACCACGAGGTCGAAGTCGGGGACGAGCTCCAGGAGCCGCTGGACGACCGTGAAGCGCGGCTGCATCGGAAACTGCGGCGGCTTCACCGGGAACCAGTCGTTGATGTGCGCGGCATGCTGCTCCAGCGCGGTGCGCAACTCGCGTGTCGCGACCTCGCTTCGAGCCAGGGACGGCGCCATCGCCGCGCACAGGCGCACCGAGGGCTCCGCATCCGACAGGAAGCGCTCCAGGGGTACGTTGAGCTCTCCCAGTGCCAGGAGCAGGGAGCATCGCTCCGCCACATCCACCGTCCGCGTCGCCATCTCCGCCAGCCGCTCCACCAGTTCGTCCGGTCGCACGTCCGACGCCGGTGACGTGGCGAGCGCGGTGGCGGCCATCGCCGCGTGCATCCGCACCCGGGCATCCGGATGGTCCAGGTTGGCCAGCAGCGAGCGGGTCAGGAACGGCGCCACCCGGGCACACGCCAGCACGGACTGCGCATGGAGCGCGTTCGAGGCGTCCTCGTCCTCGTAGATGGCATCATCGTCGTCCGCGTCCAGGAGCGGCCCCAGGTCGAACCGGGCCATCGACTCCAGGTCCTCCATCGTCGCGCCGCTCCGCTCGAAGGCGTCCACCACACGCGTCAGGAACAAGAGCAACTCCGCGCGAACAGGCTCCTCGCCCGCATCCAGCCTCGCATCGTCGAGCACCCCGAGAATCACGAGTGCAACCGGAGCCGTCGCGGGGAAGACGGTGCCCTGATGGATGATGGCAGACCACAGGTGCTGCATGGCTGCGCCGCGGGCCCGCGCGTCCTCGGTGAGCAGGGCACGAAGGTGTACAGGCGTGTCAGTGGCGCGGCCATAGGCGTGTACCAGCCGTGGCCAGTCCGTCGCGTCGAGTGCGGGAATCCCGATGAGCATCGGCGCGACTATCCCCCACGAATGACAGCGCCTCAATGCATGCGCCCAGCGCGCGCCGTCCCGCTCAAGGCCTGAACTCCTCCACGCTCCCGCTCACCCGCTGCCACACGCCGACGATTCGATGCAGCCAAGGAGCTTTCCTCCCCTGCCCCCCTCCGAACCAACTACACAGGATTCGGGACTTGCCCCCCGCGGACGCCGCAGGGGCACATGAGGACACGAGGGCAACGAAATAGCCCAGCAACCCAATGAGATTGCTGGGCTTCTGAGTGTGGAGGCGGCGGGAATCGTGGCCGCCGCTCGGCGGGCATGTAAGGCCTTGGCCAAGAACTTCTCGACGCGCGACTTCTCCGGCTCGATGGTACTCGCGGGCGAGGCCACACTCGTGGCGCCAGCGAGCGCGGGGCGCAGGCCCGCCGCGATGCCCGGCTTCAGGTAGTGACGCAGGTCGACCGCCACGTCGGCCTTCACGTGGGTACCCACGCCCGCGACGGCGTTGACGTCCGCGGAGTGCCTGAGGAAGCCATTCTCCAGGCCGGGCTTGCCGCCCGCCTGGGCCGCCGCGCCCGCCACCGCGCCCCCGGTGACCGAGCCGTGCAGCCGGTCCGCGTGCGTCTTCTGCAGCTCGTAGCCGACGTGAGGCCCACGCAGCTCCGCCTGGACCGAGTAATGGTGCACGCCACTGCCGCTGTAGCTCGAGGTAGAGGCCTGCATCGAGCCCACGTTGCCGCTCACCGTTCCGCCGAAGGTGTCCTTCTGGAAGGGGCTGCCCGGCTTGTCGACGAACAGCTTCTGCTTCGCGGCCGAAGGCGCCGTGAGCTTGTTGGTCAGCGGCGGGGCGTGGGCGACTTCTCGCTGCTCGCGCGGCGCGCCCGGACGGGCGGCGCGGGCGCTTCCGGCTCGCTGTCGGGCAGCGCGGTGAGCTCTACGTGGTACGACTCCCGGTAGTCCGCCGCCCAGAACAGGGTGGCGAAGACGGGGAAGACGAACAGTCCTCCGACGATGCCGCCCGCGGTGCGTGCCCCGCTCCATTGATCGCGCCGAATGGTGACGTACTCGGGAGCGTGGCCGTCCAACTCCAAGGTGAAGCTCTCCGTGTTGTTGACGGTGGCCGAGTCGCTGTACTCGTACGGCGTCCGGCCGAGCACTTCGCCCGAGCGCGACCGGACCTTGGCGCCGCTGGGACTGGAGCGAATCACCGTCGAGCTGGCGCAGCCGGTGAACAGGACGACGACAAGAGCGGAGGAGACAAAGCGCTGCATGGGATGAACCTTCAGGTGAAAGGGGTCCCGCTCCCGTTGCAGCCGTTGGACCAGCCCTCTCCGCCCGTGTTCTGGCCTACTTGCGCGGGCCGGAGCGTCCACGGGCGGAGCGCCAGTCCCGGAGCATGGATACCGCGCCCAGAGACGCCGTGGCGGGGCATGGCCTGGCTGTCAGAGGCCGCCCATCATCCCGCCATCCACGCGCCAGACTCGTCCACGAAGCCGAACTTCCCACTCTCCACGACCAGCGCAGCACCACCTCGCCCTTCCGGTTGATGTACGCATCGGAGGACTTCGCCCCCGCGCGCATCACCTCGTATCGATGAAGCCGTAGCGCGTGGCGGGCATGGCGCGGACCCTGACGACGGCGTCCGCGACCGGCCACACACATGACCGCATGCACGAGTGGCGGCAGTGAGTGAGGCCGGAGATTCCCGTTTGTCCATACGCCACTGGCTCGGCGAGGATGCGCGGCATGGATGACTTCTACGCTGACGTCCTCGACCACGTCGGGCGTCCCCCCCGAGAGTTCGGCTCCGTCCACCTGCACGTGGAGCCCGTGATTCGCAATCCACTCGGGCAGGCCACCGCCGTCGTGTGGCTCCAGGCCGCCTTCGAGCCCCTCGCCACCACCCCGCCGTCCGTGCTGGTGATGGGCAGGCAGAAGCAGGGCTCCGCGCACCGGCTGCTGGGCCAGTTCCCGCTGCCATCTCTTGCGGGAGGTCGCGTGGTGCGGTGGCGGCTTCCGCTCGAGCTGCCCCCGGAGTTCGATGAAGTCCACTTCCAGGTGGAATCAATTCTTCACCCCAACGCCGCGCGCGTGCGGCCCGCGTGGAAGCTCTTCGACACCCTGGAGATTCCCAAGGAGAGTGACATGAAGGCGGTGTCGGGCGAGGTCTCCATGGGAATCGACCTCGGTGAATCGCTGCTCAACACCGTGATGTCTGGGGGCCTGAGTGTCACTGCCTACATGAAGATGGGACCCCAGGTTTCACCGGGCAGCCTGGCTGTGAAGCGCCACGCGGCGGCCACGCTTCCGACAGCCTTCATCGCAGCCGTGGTCGACGGCCCCGTGGAGCCACTGTCCGACCTGCAATGCGAGCTCGTCTGGGAGCCGGGGATGGCCCTCCCCGCCGCCAGCGCCGCGCCCAGTTGGAGCACGGAGCCCACGCCTGCCATGGCAGCGCATGTCTTGAAGACACTGCGGACCTGCTACGCCTGTGGCTTCGAGGGCCCACGAGAGGAGTATGAGCGCGCCACGATGTGTCCCCGGTGTGACGCGACGTGGATGTAGGCACGCCAGGAAAACCCGCTGGCACTTGGATGTTGATTCACAGACATGACTCCTGGTCCAGGACCTACAGCGGCTCCGCGGGCCATGACATCGACACGTGGATGCTGAGCCACTCACGCTGACCGTTCGTCGCAGGCATCAGGGCCTTGGGACGGCGCGTGGGGGCCCATTTCCCATCCCGGTTATCGGGCCTCCCCTGTTGAGATAAAACGTGCGCATGCTCCCCTCGCGTCGTTTCGTCCTGGCCCTCTCGTCCGTTGTCGCGGTCGCCACCGCCTGCAGTTCGCCGGATCCAGTCCCGGACCGCCCCAACATCCTGCGCTTCGAAGCAAACCCGGCGACCATCGCTCCGGGCGAGTCCGCCGAATTGTCCTGGGAAATCACCGGCGCGCAGGACGTCTCCATCGATTACGGCGTGGGTGAGGTGACCGGAAGGTCGGTGCAGGTCCGCCCGACAGCGACGACGACGTACACCCTCACGGCGACCAACGAGAGCGGCAGCACCGCCGCGAGCACCACGGTCGCGGTGAGCACGTCCGCTGGGACGAATCTCTCCGGAAGCCTCACGACGCGCACACTGACGCGCGCGGGCTCGCCGTATCACGTGACGGGTGACTTAACGGTGCCCGCGGGGAGCCGGCTCACCATCGAGCCCGGCGTCCATCTCATTTTCATGGGACACCACAAGCTCGCCGTGCATGGGCGAATCACCGCGCAGGGCACCGCGGCCAGCCCCATTGTCTTCACCGCCAACAATCCCTCCCGAGGCTGGGCTGGACTGCGCCTGGCGGCGACGTCGGACGCCGGGTCGGACTTCCTGGAACACTGCATCTTGGAGTACGGCAACAAGATTGACGGCGAGAACGGCGCGGGCGCGGAGGGCTCCTATTCCGAGAACGCCGGTGGCGCGCTTTGGATTGGCTCACGCGGGAACGTGAACCTGAACCACAACGAGTTCCGCTTCAACAAGGCGCCCGCGTTCGGCGGCGCGCTGATGCTGATTGCGCCGACCAGCTCGGGCATCGCCACCGGGAACATCTTCCACGGCAACGAATGCACCGGTCCGCGAACCCAGTTCGGAGGCGTGGGCGGCGCGGTCAACACCGCGCACCTCCCGGCCAGCAACCAATGGACGTTCCGCGGCGGCGAGTTCCGTAACAACAGGGCACCGGAGGGCGGGGCACTCTACTTCTTCGACAGCAACGTGATCCTCGACGGGGTTGCGCTGTCTGGAAACAGCCCCCAGAACTGGGCGACGCCGGAGCCACACCGGCTGACGCTCATCAACACGCCGAAGTAGCGGGAGGCCCCGCGGCGCGGTCCCCATCGTTCGAGGCAAGCCCGGCCGGGTCCGCGGGTCAGCTCTCCGAGGAGAGCCGGGAGATGGCCTCCACCACGGAGCCGGGCACGGAGGTTTCGCCGAAGAAGCGCGAGAGTTCGGCCTGAGCCTCGCGGGCTTGCGTCGCGGTGATGCGGCCCTCGCGCTGAAGCCTCCCGATGATGGCGCCAGCCCGGATACGCAGCGTCTCGGGCTTCTGGGCGGGCAGCCAGCGGCGTGGGGCGGGCAGCATTCCCGCGAGCATCGCCCCCTGTGCCACGGAGAGCGCCCGCGCCGAGGTACCGAAGTGCTCACGCGCCGCGGCCTCGATGCCATACACGCCCTCTCCCCACTCCACCACATTCACATACAACGTGAGGATGTGCTGCTTGGACAGATGGGTCTCCAGTTGGCGGGCGAGCAGCAACTCCTTGCCCTTGCGCAGGAGGCTGCGGTCCGTGGAGAGGTAGAGGTTCTTGGCCAACTGCTGGGTGAGCGTGGACGCGCCGCGGCCCAGACGCGCCTTCCGCACGGACTGCTCGAGGGCGTTCTCCACCTCGATCCAATCCACGCCCTCGTGCTTGTAGAAGCGCGCGTCCTCGGAGCTCAGCACGGCATCCACCGCGTGCGGCGCCACCGCCTCCAGGGGCACCCAGGTCTGCCGCACACGGGGCTTCTTCCCCTCCGCCAGCGCCTCCTCGGCCCGCTGCGTGATGAGCGCGGTGGTGCGCGGGTTCTGCGTCTGGAGCGAGCGGACGTCGGGCAGCCGCACGTACTCCACGCTGAGCCAGACGACGAACAGCAGCCACCCGCCAAACATCCAGCGGCCCCAGCCCGGACTGGAATCCTTCCTCACGGCGCGCCGGGCGCCGGCAGGGAGCTGCTTCGTCTTCTGCGTCCGGGGGGAAGAGGCACGGCCGGAGGGAGGACGGGAGGCCATCGGTATGCACACATCTGCCCCGGTCCACGGTCCCTGTCCAGAAGACGGCCGGGAAGGCACGCAGCGGCCTGTATTGAGTAGGATGCCAGGCTCAATGCCATCTCTTCGTACCGCGCTCGGCGCGGGAGTCCTCGTAATAGGCCTGGGCGCCGGACTTGCCGTGACCGCTTCACGGGCAACGCGGAGCGCCGAGGTCGAAGCGCGCATCGCGGCGCGCCAGGAGCCCGTCCTGACACCCGCCCCCGGCCCCGCGCCGCAAGGGCTTCCCATTGTGACGCTTGCCGGGCGCGAGGAGGGCAAAGTCCCCCAGGGGCATGTGGACGGGGTGGCCCTGCGCTCGCTCCTGCTCCGGCGCCAGTTCGAGGAGCTGACGCTGGCGGTCGAGCAGCTCCAGTGGGGCATGGAGTCGAACCCCCAGGACGAGCACTGGATGACGGATGGCATCCTGGCGCTCGGCAACGGCTCCTCCGAATCGACGGAGCTCCTCGACGCCTGGGTGGAAGCGTCACCGCGCTCCTTCGCGCCCTACCTCGCGAGGGGGACCCACTGGGTGTCGGTGGGATACCTGCGCCGCGGGGGGAAGACCGTGTGGGCAACGGCGAAGGAGGAATTCGCCGGGATGCATGACGCCTTCGAACGCGCGGTGCCCGATCTCGTCCAAGCGTGGTCGCTCCAGCCGAAGGCGGTCGCGGCGGCGCGGCCGCTCATCTACGTGGCGAACGCGCTGGGCGACGACGAGGCTCGCGAACGCGCCTACACCCGCGCCATGGAGCAGTGCCCCACGTGTGCGGACGTCCGGGCCGTCTATCTCCACGGTCTCGCCCCCCGCTGGGGCGGCACCTACGAGAAGATGGACGCCTTCGCCGAGGCGCAGAGCCTTGCTCACCCCAAGATGGGCTTCCTGCGCGGCTTCGCCGATTTTGACCGCGCACACGACCTGGCGGTCCAGGGCAAGCACGACCAGGGGCTGGTCCTGCTCGCCCAGGCACTGTCAGCTGGCGACTACTGGGAGTTCAGGCTGGCTCGGGCGAAGCAACTGCGCCGCACCAAGGCCCTGGACGCCGCGCTGGAGGAGGCGAACCGGGCCGTGGCCCTGCGGCCCGCTCGTGCGTCCGTCTATTTCGAACGGGCTCGGATTTTCTCCAACAGCCGGAAGTGGGAACCCGCGGGCAAGGACCTCCTGCACGCCTTGCGGCTGGACGCGACGGACTCGGACGGACGGACCCTGCGGGACCACGTGGTGAAGGGGGTCATCTACGACGCCTGGGAGGCGCACAAGGCCGGACGCCGTGAGGAAGCGTTGGGCCTGCTGGAACTGGCTGGGGAGCTCGCTCCAGGCAACCCCGAGGTGGCGCGGCGGCGTGCATGGGTCGTCAAATCTCCACAGCAGGCGGAGGCACGAGCCGAGGAGAAGCAAGGCGAGGGGGCGGAGGACTTCCGCACCGTGCAGCAACGGGACTACGCCCTGGCGCGCGAGCGGCGCTTCAAGGAAATCCTTCCGCTCTGGGATGCCTTCATCGAACGCAATCCCGACCACGGGCTGGCCTACATGGAGCGCAGCGGGACGCACTACCACCTGCGGGACCTCAAGTCCGCGCTGTCCGACTTGAAGAAGGCGTGCGACCTGGGCGTCAACGAAGGCTGCGCCCGGGCGCGCCAGGTCGAGCGCGCCAAGGCCGCGGCCCGCTGAGGCGTGACCTCAGAGCCTCCACTGCTCCAGCGACGCCGTGGGTCGCTCAGAGTTCGTTGAGGATGAGCAGGCCGCGCACGGAGTCGGCGGCGTACACATACCCGTCGCCGGGCACTCGGATGCCGAAGGTGCCCTCGAAAAGGTTGTCCGTGCGGCCAAGGTCGCTCTCACGGAAGGTGTTGTAGTGCGCCACCTGGCGCGGCTTCGTGGGGTTGGACACATCCAGCACGCGCACGCCCTCGTGGTACCAGGCGATGTAGAGCAGGTGGCCCTTCAGAATCAGGTTGTGGATGGACGTGACGGGGCTGAGGCGGAACTCACCCATCTTGACGATGTTCGCCGGGTCGGTGACGTCCAGCACGCGCAGGTGGCTGCCATTGAATTCAGTGCCCTCGAAGGCGAAATTGCGCCCGGCGAAGGTCCCCACGGCGCTGTGGTGCGCAAAGACGTTGAAGCCGTGCACGTACTGGCCCAGGTGCCGCACGTTGTCGAGGTCGGTGACATCCATGATGGAGTAACCACCGAAGCCATTGCTGACGTAGAGGCGGCCCTCGTACGCGAAGGCGTCATGCGCGCCCCCCGAGGAGAACTCGGACGGCACGGTGATGAGCTGGAGCAGGACGGGCGCCAGCGGCGAGGTGACGTCGTGCACATAGGTCACCTCGCCGGGTGACATCGCATAGAGCCGGTTTCCATCCACCAGCACGGTGTGCGCCCCCTGCCCCGCGGGCAGGTGGCGCACGTACTCAGGCTGCGCGGGGTTGGAGATGTCATAGACGACGACGCCCGCGCGGTTGCCGGCGATGTAGAGGGCATCCTCCTTGGCCCACACGCCATTCCAGCTCGAGTCCCCCGGCAGACTGATGGAGGCCTTGAAGATGGGGTGCGCCCTGTCACTCACGTCGAAGACGGTGAGTCCGCCGTTGCTGGTGCCGCCAAGGTCGTCGATGGAGACGACGTAGGCGTGGTTCTTCGTGACATAGACGTCCACGGCATCCCCCAGTGCGACGGGGGACTCGGAGATGAGGCGCAGCCCGCCCGAGGACTCTCCCTCCCCTCGCTGTGAGGGCATGCGCCGCGCTTCGAAGGTGCCGGCCCGGCTGAACCTTCCGTTGGTGCAGCGGGCGTAGCAGCCCGTGATGATGCCGGGTGAGGGCACCTGGCAGCCGGCGAGCGCGGTGACAGTGACGGCCCCATTGAAGGGATTGGTGCGGCTGCCAACGACGAAGAAGCTCCCACCGTCCGTGTGCCGCGTCAGCAACGGCTGGCCGTTGAGCGTGTCCGTCCCTCCGTCGGAGAAGAGCTGGTAGGTGGTGAAGTCGGGGGCAATCTGGGTCCCTCCGTCAGACAGCAGGCGCTCACCTCGCATGTCGGCCAGGTAGATGCCGTGCTGCGCCACCTGGGAGAGCGCCTCCGGTGAGCACTGCGAAACGTCGTAGCGCGACAGGTCATCACACCGGATGGTGGTGGGGTCTCCCTGCTGATTGAAGTCGCATGGCGAGTAACGGCCCCGGTCAATCCAGTCACCGTGTTCCTCCAGCACGGTGTAGCCGCCATCCCACGGCGCCTCCGCGCTCGCATCGGGAGCGCCGGAGTCCGGCGACCCCGAGTCCTCGGGAAGCCAGGTCCCTGCATCAGGAGTGGGGCCGGATTCGTCGCAGGCGGAGAGCGTGGACAGCAACAGGACGCAGGAGGAAAGCAGCCCCCAGGACGGACGCAACATGGACGGCATCGTGGACCTCGCGAGCAAAGGCCTCCCACGAACGTGGGGGCCATGACTCAAGCGGCCTGACGCCCTGATTCCCTTATTGCGGCGAGAGATGGTTGCGGCGTGGAGGCAAGGTCCGCCCGCGAGCTCGGAATCCCGGGGAAAGCGCCCCGTACGGTCCTGGCCTTGCATGACGTCCGGACCGGCGCGGCTCCAGCGTCCAACAGCCACGCCCAGCCGGGTGAGGACTGGGCGTGGGCGGGCCGTGGGAGGCTCAGGTGTCGCCGCTGTAGGTGCCCACAAGCTGGATGTGGCTCTTGCCCGTCTCCGAGCAGGTCGCGTTGACGCTGACGCTCCAGGCCGGGACCTCGGAATGCCAGGTCACGGTGCCCGTCCAGTTCGAGCAGGCCCGGGCGTTGTCATCCGCGAACAGGGAGAGCGACACCCTGGAGTTCGGCAGGGTGAAGACCTGCCCCGGCGCCGTCATCGGCCGGGTCAACCGGATGACCAGCGTCGAGAACACCGCGCCACAGGTGACGCTCCTATGGCCCGTGATTCCCATCTGCACGGTGAAGGAATCCGTCGAGAGGCAGCTCGAGGGCGCGTAACAGTAGAAGCGCTCAGGCGTAACGACGCCGCCATATGTGTTCTCGTAGCCCACGCCCGTGCTGCTGATGGGGCGGCTCATGGACCACTGACACGTGGGCCTCTCGGTGCGGCAGCACGCGGCGTCGCCGGGGGGGCAGGCGGTCGTGAAGCACCCCAAGGGATTCGTCGTCGTGCCGCCCGCACACTTCGTGTTCAGCACGGCGTCCGTCCCCGAGCGCGTGCAGGCCCACAGCCTCGTTCCCTCGCAGAAGAACTCTCCCGGCGTGCAGATCTCCGGCGACTCCCCCACAGGCCCCATGGGGCCCGCCGGACCGGTGTCGCCCCGGGGACCCTGGGGGCCCTGCGCGCCCGTCGCGCCAGGCGGGCCCTGCTCGCCCGTGTCGCCCTTGGGTCCCTGCGCGCCCTGGGGCCCCATGACGCCGCGCGGGCCTTCCACGCCCATCGGGCCTCGTGGGCCCGTCAGGCCCTGCTCTCCGCGCGGACCCGCGGGGCCCTGCGGCCCCGGAGGCCCGCCCGCGGGGCCCTGCGGCCCTTGCGGTCCCGCCGGCCCCTGGGGGCCCACGGGCCCCTCAGAGGAACAAGCGGTGGTGAACAAACAGCACAGCAACAGCGAGAGGAGTGCGCGCCCGAAGGAGGTCTTGGTCATTGACGGGCGCGTGCCCTAGCAGCTTGCCCTCGCCCGGAGCAAGTCCGTCCGAAAGCGGGGACGGAGCAGCCCTCCCTTTACCAGGTGTAATAGCAGGCGTTGCTGCAGTTGGTGCCGTTGCAGAGCGCGAGGTCAGCGTAGTTGTGGCAGGCAGGGACAGTCAGGTCCGACATGGTGTAACGGGTGATGATGTCTCCGCAGGCAAGCACGGCGTCCGCCGTGCCAGAATTGTCGGCCACCGACATGGCGTTGGAGACGTACGAAGAGCCGCTCGCGGGCAGGCCTTCGGTCCACCGGCCCATGGTGACGCGCGTGGCGGCGAGGGTCGGAGCGATGTGCGCCCCGAGCTTGACGTTCCCCATCTGTCCAGGGTTGAGCTGCACGCTGTCGGCCCCCGTGCCTCGGCTGAAGTTGAAGGTCACCGGCCCATTGCCCGCGCAGTTCAGCACGGCGAAGTGCATGGAGTGCCCTGGATGATTGAATGACAGGGCCCCGTTCCAGTCGGTGGCGCGCAGACGGACTCGCGTCGCGGTGCCACGAACCTTGTCGCAGGCGAGCAATTGAGGGGAGCACTGATAGCCGTCCTCACTTCCGAGTGGGAAGTCACAGTCCGGGGAATTGCAGTAGTAGTCGCTCGTGAAGGCCGTGTGGATGACCTCCTGGCTTGGGTCCCCGCAGGTGGGGTCCCCATAGACGGAGGCAGCCCAGGCGCGGTTCGAGGCCGAGCAGCTCCCGGTGAGCGAGCGAGGCTCCTCGGGGAAGGTGGTCGGTAGGGCGGAGAGCTCTGCCTCGTTCTGCCGCCGGAGCTGCGCTCTTTCGCCCTCATCCATCGCGACGAGCGCGTGGTCCGCCAGGGCCGGGGGCAGCGCGTGCCCCTCGGGTGCCACGGCCAGGAACACCTCCGCCGCCGAGTGTGTCTGGAAGAAACGAGGGGCCACGAGCGGACGCTGCGGATACTGGGCGATGACGGCCACGTTGACCGCGCCCCCCTCTCCCTCGAGCCAGAGCACATGGCTGTCAGAAGTCCCGATGCGGGCAATCTCGCGCGGTCCGGACGGCTCGGTGGGCGCCGCCCATACGGGGAATGCCCCCAGGAGGGAGAGGGCACCAGTGCAGGCCAGCGCTCGGAATGAACGGGGCGACGTCATAGCGGGAACTCCGTGAGGAAGGACGGCGCTGATTCGCCGTCACTCCCCTGAACGGAGCCGAGCCCCGATTTCCCTCACCGAGAAACGAAGAACCCTGGCCGCGGTCCTGTCACTCCTCGAAGAGCGAGAGCTGCCCCAGCGAGCGCAACGCTCCCACCGCCTCTTGCGGAGTTGCCCGAATACGGACCTGCGACACCGGTGTCGTGCCCGTGAGGTCCACTTCCATGAAGGACTGCACACTCTCGCCATCGAGCAAGTTGGCCAGGGGCATCCACTGGGCGCCGTCGGCGCTTCCCTCCAGCACCAGCTCGCGCATGGTGCCCGTCACCCCGAAGTTGCGCAGCACGGCCTTGCGAGGCACCACGGGCCGCGAGAGCTGCACGGCGACTTCACGGACGCCTTCCTGGAAGAGCACAATCCCGCCGAGGTCGCCGTTGGTGACGCGGCAGGGCGTCTCGGCGTTCAGGTAGGTGCACGCCGCGCCACGGCTTGCCGGGACGAGGGCGCGGCGAGGCAGGACAACGTCATCGCTGGAATAGGTGAGGCCGACCGTCACGCCCCCCGCATTCACATCGCGCGTGGTGATGAGGGAGGCCTTGAGCCCCTCCGCGTCCTCGAGGACGTAGTCGCTCAGGAGGACCGGCGAGGTGGCCTTGAGCACCTGCCAGGCCTCCCTGGCGCTCGACGGGTGGAGGTACAACACGTGCTCATCGTTCCCGGCACCGTGGGTGGCGGACAGCGGCCGGAAGCCCACGCTCACGCCCTGCGCCTGCGCGGTGGCCGTCAGCGTGCCGGTCCACTCCTGGATGACGGGCAGCGCGACCTCCGACTGCTGGATGAGGAAGAAGGCCGAAACGCGCCTTCCCTGGGACTGCTCGGGCGAGCGGGCCACGAAGCAACGCGCGATGCTCCCGTTGCGGGTGTCCGCCCCCAGCAGGTCGACCTCGAAGGTGCCATCGGCGCGGGTCTTTACCGACCTCCAGCTCGCCGAGAAGGCAGCGAACGCGCACGCGGAGTTCTCACTGCGGTAGAGCTTCAGCAGCGCGTCCGAGAGCGGCGCGCCCGCCTCGTCAACGAGTCGTCCGCTCAGGACGATGTCCTGGTCCTCTGCCACCTTGCTCTCGGTACAGCCGCCCGACATCGCCAACACACCCAACGTCAACGTGCGCATCCATCTCATGGGAACCTCCTCCACCGGTGAGCCTGGGGGTCAGTGCAAAACCGGTGCAGAGGCCCGCTCCCTCTGAGGACGCGAGCCCGGGCCGGTCCGTTCCTGACAGCGGCGCCCTGGCGCGCCGCCTACGCGGGTGCCACCGCCGCTTCGCAGCGACGTCCCGCGTCGGAGCAGTTGGGACCGGCGGCTGTGCGCCGGAGCCAACCTCGCACCCGACGCAGGCAAGGGGGGTGCGCTGAGCCCTCCTCCTGGCGCGGTGCCACGCCGTCCATCTGGAAACTCGTCTCCCGCCCCAATCACGCCACAGTCTCTTGCACGCCCCTGCTCCACCGCCCGACTTGTGGAACCCCCATGACCTCCTGGTCCACCCTCACGCGAGCCCTTGTCGCCATCGTGGTCCTCCCCTCACTGGCGCTGTCCGCTCCCCGCGCCGGGACGACCAGGCCCCCAGGCCCGGCAAAGCGTTACACCGTCGAGCAGTTCATGGAGACGACCTCCGTGCTCGGTGCGTCCTTCTCCTCGGATGAGAAGCGGGTGCTGTACTCGTCGAACGAGACCGGCGTCTTCAATGTCTTCTCCGTCCCGGTGACGGGCGGAAAGCCCACGCAGCTGACCCGCTCCACCCAGGACGCCTCCATCGCCGTCGCCTACTTCCCCACCGATGACCGCGTCCTCTTCACGCGAAACTCGGGAGGCAACGAGCTCGCCCACCTCTACGTGCGCACGCTGGACGGCCAGGAGAAGGACCTCACGCCGGGCGACGAGCACCGCGCGTCCTTCTTCGGCTGGAGCCAGGACGGCGCCGCCTTCTACGTCCTCACCAACGAGCGCGACGCGCGCTTCCAGGACCTCTACCGCTACGACGCCAAGACGTATGCCCGCACCCTGCTCTACGCGGGCGATGGCGAGCATGTGCCCGGCGCCCTCTCCCCGGACGAGAAGTGGCTGGCGCTGGAGAAGTCACGGACGCTGTCCGACAGCGACGTCTACCTCTACGAGTTCGCCACCCGGCAGCGTCGGCACCTCACCGCGCACGAGGGCTCGGCCAGTTGGAAGGCGGCGACCTTCGACCCAGCGTCCTCCGCGCTGTACCTGCTCACCAACGAGGGCTCCGAGTTCAATCGCGTGGAGCGCCACGTGCTTGCCTCCGGGAAGCGCGAGTTGGTGGAGCAGTTGGATTGGGACGTGCTCTCCACGGTGTTCTCGCGACGTGGCACGTGGCGCATCACCCGCGTCAACGAGGACGGCCGCACCACGCTTCGAGTCCACGACATGAAGGCCGGCAGGCGCGTGTCCCTGCCAGGGATTCCAGAGGGGGCGATCTCCGGTGTGACGCTGTCCCGCGGCGAGAAGCGCATGGCCTTCCACGTCGACGGAGACCGCTCGCCCGGCAACCTGTACGTCTACGACTTCGAGACGAAGAAGCTCACCCGGCTGACCGACACGCTGGGCCGGGCTCTGGACACCCAGCACCTGGTGGAGTCGGAGCGAGTGCGCTTCAAGTCCTTCGACGGGCTGGAGATTCCGGCGCTGCTCTACAAGCCCCATCAGGCCACCGCGAAGCAGCGCGCCCCCGCCATCGTCTTCGTCCACGGGGGACCGGGAGGACAGTCCTCCAAGGGCTACAGCAGCTTCTTCCAGGTCCTCGTCCACCACGGCTACGTGGTGCTCGCCGTCAACAACCGGGGCAGCGAGGGCTACGGCAAGTCGTTCTTCGCGGCGGATGACCAGCAGCACGGCAAGGCGCCGCTCCAGGACTGCGTCGAGGCGAAGAAGTACCTGGCCGCCCTCCCCTACGTGGATGGCGCGCGCGTGGGCATCCTGGGCCCCAGCTACGGCGGATACATGGTGCTCGCGGCGCTGGCGTTCCATCCCGACGTCTTCGCCGTGGGCGTGGATGCGTTCGGCATCTCCGACTGGCTGAGCGCGCTGCGAGAGCTGCCGCCCCACAAGGAGGCCCTGCGCGAGGCGCTCTACCAGGAACTGGGCAACCCCCAGACGCAGGAGGCGATGCTTCGAGAAATCTCCCCGCTGTTCCATGCGGAGAAGATTCGCAGGCCCCTGCTCGTCATCCAGGGCGCCAACGACCCGCGCGTGCCCAAGGCCAAGACGGACGCGCTCGTCGAGGCCGTCCGGAAGAACGGCGTGCCCATCGACTACTTCGTCCTCCCCAATGATGGCCATGGCTTCAGCAGCACGAAGAGCGAGGCGGAAACCTCCGTCAGAATCCTCTCCTTCCTGGACCGGTACCTCCGGCGGAGTCCCTGAAGCCGCGAGCACGGCTTCGCACTTGTGCAACTGCATGCACAGTGGCTGACACGGCCTTCTGTCATTTCGTGGGGTTTCGCGTTGGCATGCCCCTTGATGGGTATGGGCACATGAATCTCAGCGCCCTTCGCGTCCGTGCTCTTGCTGGCCTCGTGTCCGCGCCGATGCTCGCGCACGCCCAGGAAGCACCGACTGTCGCCCCCCATTCCGCGCCTCCCGCTGTCCATGGGGGAACCCAGAGGTTGAGCAGCGCGGCGGCCCTGGGCGTGCACTCGCTCTCGGTGGACTCCGTCTCCCCTGCGTCAATGGCCTTCATCGTGGACATCGAGCAACCCCTGTCACCGTTCATCTCGGTGTTCGCAGGCGGGCACGTGGGTGTGAACATGAAGGCAACGGGCCTCCAGGCTGGCGGCCGCGTCTATCTGACCGGGAGGCCCTTCCAGGGCCCCTTCCTGTCCGTTCAGGGCGATGGCACCTTCTTCGACGCGGATGAGGACGTATCGAAGCTCCGCGCCTCCGTCAGCGGACTGATCGGGTATTCGCAGCGGTTGGGCAACCAGTGGCATATCGCCCTGGCGGGCGGCGCTGGGTTCAGCCACCTCCGGCAGGAGACCGAGCTGCCGCGCTCCGCGACCTGCACGCTGTTCTCCTGGTGTCTGCTTTCGAAGCCCGAGCGCACTGTCGAGACAACGCAGACGCTGCACCCCGTCGTGAGGCTCACGGCGGTACACCGGTTCTAGGGGCGATGACGGCTCGATGAAATCGGCCTTCACGGGTGAGCCAGGCGAAGGCCGTGCTCTCCCGGTGGCACGACCCTCTCCGGGGCCGCCTGCGGGTGCCCACGGAGAGCCGGACGGTGCAGACCCGCGCCGTGGCCCCCGAGGAGCAGTCCGACCGACTGCCCGCTGATGCGATTCCGAGGTAGGCTGACACCATGGCGCCTTTGACCGACCGGGCTTCGCTGCCTCAGGAAGCGCGCTCCGCCCTGGAAAAGGAGCTGGCGTCCCTCACGCTGCTCCAGGACGTCGTGCTCTGGGGCTTCGCGAGCTCGCCGCCGCGCGATGTCACGGAGGTCATCGTCCAGGACGAGTTCACCCACGACGTGGTGATGCCGTGGATGGAAGGCAGCTACCTCGTCTTTGACACGACCTGACTGGGCGGAGTCACTTCGGTCTCCGTGTGGGACCACCGCCCCAGCGCAGATGAACTCCTCGATGCCCGGCTTGCATCCGGATGGACGCCGACGCCCACGAGCACCGTCGACGGCGACATCATCATGGGACATGCCGCGTGCAGAGTGCCGCCTCAACGCCCCTGACAGCCGGCCGCCTCGGCTGCTCGCGAGTCATGGAGCCCTGTGTCCCCCCGGCAAGGGGGAGGGCGCGCTCACGGTGGGCGGCGACGTGGCCGGCAAGGCTCCCACGGTGGCATGGCCGAAGAGGCGCCGGATGTGGTCGCCGTAGAGGGTGATTGTCAGCGCGACAATCAAGACGAGGAATGAGAACGCGGCCACCACGGTCGCCGCCGTGCCCAGGAGCGTGACCGCCTCCTCTCGCTGCTGGCTCCAGATGCGACGGCAATCCCCCGTGACAACCGTCCCATCCGGCCGGCGGTAGAGCCGGGCACAGACGCTCCCACCGGGCTGGAGCAGCGCTTCCACCTCCAGCGTGGTCATCTCGCTCAGGTTGTGGACGGAGAGCCTGCAGGCACCACAGTGCCGGACACGTGCATCCCCTTTCATGTCCTCCCAGCGCATCTCGCAGGGCGTCGCGATGGTGAGGCGTTCTGTCAGGGCGCGTGTGTCCATGACGGAGGACATTATGGGACACGCCCTTCGACAGGCATCGGCCATCCGTCCGTAGGACGAATGACCGATGCCTGGGGCGACACGGAACCGCGGACGGCGGGTGCCTCCCAGCGCGGCGCGTCCCCGCCAGCGGCCCGGTGGAGGGAAGCAACAACTGGCAAGCCCACCGGCATGTTGAGGCACCGGTGGGTTGCCATCCAACCGACTGCGTCCACCCCAGCTCCCGCCGAGGTCAACACGTTCAACGGCTACTGACCGTCGAGCCTGCCATCCAGGTTCCGGTCGAGCGCGATGCGCGTGCCGGAGCCTGGAGGAACCGCGGTGAAGGTCACCTCCTGCCCCGCGGTGTTCGCCAGCGCTCGGAGCGCCACGGTGGAGATGTTCGCGCTGCCATCATCGGGCTTCCAGGTCCCGGGACCTCGTTCGTACAGGAAGCCCTTCACCCTGCTGCCCACGGCCACCTTCGCGACCACGTCGGCCTCGTAGGTCGCGCCACCGAGCACCTTCGACGTGAACTGCGCTCGGGCTCGCGCAATCAGCAGGTCGATGCGAGCCCCCACGTTGGCGGCATTCGATGCCGTGAGCGTCACCTGCTGGCCGACAATCGGCGCCAGGTCGGTATCCGCCGCCAGCATGAAGTCCTCCATCTGGCGACGCTCGGTGTCGTTCCGGAAGCCCACGAGGGGCCCACCAATGCTGGTGTTGGAGAACACGATGGCGCTGAAGAAGCGGAACATGGTGTCCACCGCGCCGTCATGCGTGAAACCGAAGCCGCGAACCTGGTCACCCAACTGCCCCGTCTCCGGGTGCAGGAAGAAGCTGCTGTCCGGGAAGCCGAACATGCCAACCTTCGTGTACATGTTCCGCACGTGGGGAATCTTCATGATCTGACTGATGCCCTCGAAGCTGGACCGGGTATCCGTGCCGAAGAAGCCCTGCGCACCGTCAATCCTGTGGCAGCCATTGCAATTGAACCCGTTGTCCTCGCCAATCGCGATGCCGTCCACCCGGCGGCTGCCGAAGTAGAAGTCGCTCGCCGCCTTCTGCGAAGCCGTGAGTGCGTTGTCCAGCCTGCGAATGGGGTTGGGCGGCAGTTGCACCTGAAGCTGGAAGGCCGTGAACTTGTCCATCTCCGCCTCGGTGGGCATCGACGCGCGGCCCAGCAGTTCCGGGAAGGCGACGATGAAGTTCTTGAAGGACATCTCCTCCCCGCCGGCATCGACACCGAAGAAGCCATTTGAACGGTCACCCCGCCAGTGCATGGCGCCCTGGTTCGTCATGCCGCGCAGGGTCTGCGTCGTCATGGGCCCCTTCATCGGGTGAAACTCGTTCTGCTTCCCCGTTCCGTTGAGAGGTGAGCTCGGGTGGCCGGTGAAGGCACGGAAGATGCCAATCTCGAGGTCGCTCGCGAGGCGCATGTTGATGGGATTGGCCGTCACCGTCGCATCCGGGTTGCCCAGGTCCCAGGCGAGCTCGTCCTTGTCACCGAAGATGTGGCAACTGGCGCACGACGACTCACCGTTGGCTGATGAGAAGTTGGCGTCATAGAGGAACGGGCGGCCCTGGACGACGGAGGCGGGCTCCGGATTGTAGAGCGACACCGAGGACAGTTGCGCCCTGGTGGCCAGGTCGATGACCTTCACCGCGTTGTCGAAGCGGGTCATCACGTAGAGGCGGTTGCGCGCCTCGTCCAGCACCAGACCGCTGGGCCCGCCGCCACTCACCGGAATGTGGTTGGCGCTCACGGTGCGCGGGTCGAACGCATTGCTCTCCAGCGACGCCGTGTCGTAGACGCCAATCTTGCTGGAACTGAACGCGGCCACGTACAGCTTCGTGCCATCCCGGGAGACGACCATCTCCGTCGGCGTGGAGAGGCTGTGGTTCTTCACCGAGGGGTCGAAGCCGGGCTTCCCCGCCAGCTTCGAGTAGTCGATGTGCTTGTTGAGGTGCCGCGGGTAGGCCGTGCCCCCGGAGATGACGGTGATGCGCATCTGCGCGAGGTTGCCCTGCACCGTGCTGCCGCCGTATTCACCGGCGCCCTCGAAGCGGGTCAGGTTGTTGGCCTCGCTGTTGGACGCATACACCACGCCCGACTTCGGGTTGGTGGCCAGGTTGAAGATGGTGGTCCCCACGCCCGAGAAGGAAGCCGTCTCATGAAGGGTGTCCGCGTCGATGGCGAAGACGTCCTTGTCCGGCAGACGCAGCCGCACGCCGTTGTTGAAGTTGCGGCCCAGCGTGTCCTGCCACTGCCCGGCGGCGCTGTTCCACTTCACGATGAGGGCGGCCTCCGGCGCCTTCGCGCCCTCGAAGTTCGTCGCGGGCCCAGGCAGGCCGCCCGGCATCAGGTTGTTGCCGAATGGCGGCGTGTCGGGGAAGACGAGGCACATGTCCCGCTCCTTGAACCCGTCGCACACGCTCCCCAGGCTGACGGACGTCGTCTGATTGCCGGACTGGGCAATGGCCGCGTAGACAATCTTCTTGTCCGGGCTGGTGGCGAGTCCGCGCGGCGTGTCGCCGAAGAGCGTCACGATGCGCAGGGGTGTACCGCCCAGCGTCGCCCCGAGCGAAGCCGGATTGAAGACCCAGACGTCCGCGCGCCCCACGCCAGGCGTGGTCAGCTTCGGGTCTCCCGCCCCGGGAACCGCGGCGATGGACGGGTCGGTGCGGTGCTGGCCCCGGTGCGCGGTGGTGATGAAGGCATGGCCGTTGGTGCCGGCGAAGACGATGTCGCGCGGCTCATCGCCCACGAGCAGCGTGCGCACCACCCGCGGCGTTCCCACCAGGCTCACCACGCTGACGCTGTCCGACAGGTGGTTGACCACCCAGACTTCCGAGTTGCTGCGCGCGGCGACAGCGACGGGCTCCAGGCCCACGGGCACCGTCGCGATGAGTGAGAGCCCCGCGCTGCTGATGGAAAAGACCTCCAGGCGGTTGTCCGGCGTGTTGACGGCGAACAACCGCGTCCCATCCGGGGAGAGCGCCAGGGGACGCACGTGCGCGCTGTCGAACGTGATGAACGAGGGCACCTGGGCCGCCGCGGTGAATGCGGCCAACAAGGACACCACGGCGCACAACGAAACGGTGCGGGCGCGCCAACAACTCCTGCGCGCGCCCACTTGCTGAGTACCCACCATAGGGACCTCCTCACGAGACGGGAAAGCGTTGCTGTCCAGGGATTAGCAGCGGGCTTCGCGACAACGCCCCCACCGAAGGGAGGGGGACCGGCCCCTCCCCACGCCCAAAGGCAGCCACCGGCACGGCACGTCAGGCTTTGCTCGCGAACACCCGGCGCCGCAAAGCCGCGAAACCGCGTGTGTAACGCATTGCGGTGTCCATTTCGCGACACTCATTGCGGGGTTGCCTTCGCGCACATCAACCCGGTTCACCCGTTTTCCGTGGTCTAGTGCCTGACGCAACCGGCCAAAGAGGGACGTGCTCATGCCGAGCCTTCGAAGTGCTCCGGATCTGCTGCCCACGAAGCTCTCCCCACCCCGGGCAGCATCCGTGCTGGTGCCATGTGGCGCCGCCCTGCGGAGAATCGACCATGGGGTGAGCGGGAAGCTGGTGCTGGTGACGGCCCCGCTCGGCTCCGGCAAGACGACGCTGCTGACGCAGTGGTACCGCGAAGCACGCGTGCCGCACCTCCTTGCATGGCTGTCGCTGGACGAGCAGGACAACGCTCCCGAGCGGTTCTTCGCATACCTGGTCGGGGCGATTCGCCGGGCCGTTCCAGACTTCGACGCGTACAGCACGAGCCAGCCCGAGCACGCGACGGCCGTCATCCTGCAAAGCCTGTGGAGCCTGGGCCGCGAGCTCGTCGTGGTGCTGGACGACTTCCATGTCCTGCGCGAGCGCCCCCTGGTGCGGGCCTTCTCGTACCTGCTGGACCACTCACCACCGCACGTGCATTGGGTCGTCTCATCGCGCACCATCCCCGAACTGGACCTGGCCAAGCTGAAGCTCACCGAGCAACTGGTGACGCTCGACGGCCGGGACTTGAACCTGGACGGCGAGGCCATCCGCGAGCTGGGCCTGCGCCTGTGCGGCGCGGTGCTCACGCCGGAGGACATCGACTCCCTCCGCACGCGGACGGAAGGCTGGGTCGCTGGCGTCAAGCTGGCGCTGCTGTCGGCGGGTGAGCACGCGAGCGTGAGCGATGCGCTGACGAAGGCCATGGGCTCCAATCACGACGTGGCCCGGTACCTGGCGGACGCGGTGCTGCGCGAGCAACCCGAGGAGGTCCGCGAGTTCCTGGTGCTGAGTTCCGTGGTGGAGCAACTCCACGGGGCGCTCTGCAACGCGCTGCCTGGCATCACCCGAGGACACGCATTGCTGGGGCAGCTCGAGCGGTCGCAGATGTTCATCCAGGCGCTCGACACCGAGCGGCAGTGGTACCGGTATCATCCACTGTTCCTCGATGTGCTGCGCGCCCAGCTCGCCTGTGACTACGCGGACCGCATCCCTCGGCTGCACCGTGCGGCGAGCGCGTGGTTCGCGGAGAACCAGATGCCGGACGAGGCGCTGACGCATGCGTTCGCCTCGGGAGACAGGGACTGGTGTCTCGCGCTCACCGCGCGCTGCATGGAGGCGTGGATGCGCGAGGGCGAGCTCGCCTCCGTCCTCCACTGGACCGCGAAGCTGACGGCGCAGGAGGTCATCCGGTCGCCAGCCATCTGCGTGGGCCACATCGCCTGCCTCATCCTGTCCCGTCGCTTCGCGCATGCGACCGCGGCGCTGAGGGATGCCCAGCATCACCTCGACACGGCCGATGAGGTGTCCGCGCCCGAACGCGAGCGGCTGACAAAGCGGCTCGCGCACCTCACGCTGCTTCACGCCGTGCTGTCCGATTCGGCTCCGGACACCGGCATGGACCTGGACGCGTCTCCGGGCTCCGAGGAGTCGGACGTCTTCATGGCGGGCGCCGTGCTGGCGGCGAAGGCCTACCGGGCGCTCCGGATGAACCGCTTCGATGCGATGCGCCGGCTCGCGCTGAGCGCCCGGGAGACGTTGCAGGGGCACGACAATCCATTCCTGGTCGGATACACGGACGTCCTTGTCGCGCTGGCGGACCGGGCGCAGGGGAACATGAAGGACGCCGCCGCGCGTTGCGAGGAAGCCTTCGAGCGCGCGAGCCGTGGACGGCGCAACCCCGTCTGGGCGAACGCGGCCACGGCGCTCGCCAACGCTCGCTATGAGCAGAACCGGCTCGACGAAGCCGAGGCGCTCTGCGTCGAGGTGCTGCCGCTGCTCCCGCAGGCCTCCGTGTTCGAGACGTTCGCGCTCGCCTACCTCATGCTGGCCCGCATCAAGACGGTTCGCGGGAAGTACGCGGAGGCGTACCGGCTCCTGGACTATCTCCACGGCGTGCTCGAGTGCGGCCACCAGACGCGCTTCCTGGCCCATGTCTGCGGGGAGAAGATTCGCCTCTACCTGGTGGAGCAGGCGCCCGCGCGAATGCGGGTGGTGGCCCAGGAGTTCGGCCTGGGCGAGCGCATGCGCCGGGGCGAGTGGAGCGAGAAGCGCTTCTACGACGAGACGTGGGAGCGGCTCGGGCTCGCGCAGGCGTGGGTGCTGATGGTGCGCGGCCGTCACGACAAGGCGCACGCGATTCTGGAGGTGCTGCGGGCCAGTGCGCACGAGGTGGGCTATGTGTCACGCGAGACGGCGCTGCTGGCCACCATCGCGGTGTGCCACTGGCGCGCGGGTGACGCAATGGCCGCATTCGCGGCGTTGAACCGGGGCTTCGCGCTGGCGCAGCGCTTCGGATTCGGGCGCAGCGTGTTCGACGAGACACCCGGCCTGCAGGAGGTCGTCATCGCCGCCGCCCGGCAGCGGAAGCTGAGCTACGCGTTTCCAGACCGGTACGCCACGCGGTACCAGGACCTGCTCTCCGCGGGAGCCCGCGTGCCTCGGGAGTTCGCGGCGCCCCCCTCCGCGCCCCTGGAGCCACTCACCGAGCGCGAACTCCAGATGCTCAAGCTGCTCGCACAGGGGCTGAGCAATCAGGAGATCAGCGAGCGCTCCAACGTCGCGCTTTCCACGACCAAGTGGCACCTGCGGAACGTGTTCGCCAAGCTGGACGTGACCACGCGCACCGCCGCTGTCGTCAAGGCGCAGGAGCGCTTGCAGCGGAACCTGTGAAGGCTGGGGCCGTCCGTGGAATGAACGTTCCCTCCACGCCGCGCAACTGGACCTCCCGAGCCCCCGCTCCCGGACATGGACAGTTGTCCTCTGGCATGAGAGGCCTGGGAGCGGTTGAATCGGAACATCCGCGCCACCGCATCGTGTGGCAGGCGCGGCGGGGCTCCAGGCCCCAGGAGGAGCGTCCGTGCCCGCAGCGACCATCCCCACCCTCGAGACCGAGCGTCTCGTCATGAAGGGTCACAGCCTCGAGGACTACGAGGAGTGCCTCGCGCTGTGGAGTGACCCCGCGGTGGTCCGCTACATCAGCGGCAAGCCGTCCACACGTGAAGAGATGTGGTCCAGGCTCCTGCGTTACGTGGGCCATTGGGACCTGCTGGGCTTTGGATTCTGGGTGGTGCGTGAGAAGGCAACAGGCCGTCTCGTTGGCGAGGTAGGCCTGGGCGACTTCCACCGCGACATGCAGCCGCCCCTGAGCGCCGGGCCCGAGGCGGGCTGGGTGCTCGCTCCTGGCTTCCACGGCAAGGGCTACGCCACAGAGGCGGTACGCGCGGCGCTGGCCTGGGCGGATGCCCAGCTCAGCCCTGAGCGCGTGGTGTGCATCATCGCCCCCGAGAATGCAGCATCCATCCGAGTCGCCGACAAGTGCGGCTTCCGGCAGACGGGACAGGGGCGCTACAAGGGAGAGCCCTCGCTCATGTTCGAGCGCCTGGCACCGGTGAAGGCTGGGACATGACCATGGCCACGGCAAAGCGACCCACGCTCAAGCGCGCCGTCAACCCGATGCCCGCGAATGTCCGGGCGGCGTTGGTCCAGCGCGGGCTCATGGACGCGTACAAGGCGCGTCCGCCGTACCAGCAGAATGACTATCTCGGGTGGATTGCCCGGGCAAAGCTGGAGGCGACCCGACAGAAGCGGCTCGACCAGATGCTGGATGAACTGGCCGGCGGCACGAAGTACATGAACATGGCGTGGTCTGGCGGGCGGAAGTAGCGCGCAGCAGCAGGGCGAGAGTACGCGCGAGGTGCGAATGGCAGGTCGACTTGTTCGTAGCGTCCCCGACTGCACTTCGGATCTTGCTGGGTTCCAGCAGGTGCTTGCAGAGACCGTGCGCTGGTGTGCATTCAAGGTAACTCAGAAGTCACTCGAAACCTGCCTCCGCACACCGTACATTCTGCCCAACCCACTCGTGGTGTCGAATCGATTCAACGCAATGAAGCGTGTTGCGTCGAATCGACAGCACCTGCTCATGAGCGTGAAGGGAGCATTGGACTCGGATGCCAAGCCAGACCACGGTATCCTGCAGGGAGGCAGACTGCTCATCTTCTTCCCAGATGGCACGTTGAGTGATGGGGCAGCCGAGGCGTCCTCTCACGGGTATTTTGATGGTGAGAACGGGCCGCCCTGGGACACCTGGGTGGGAGTCTTTTCCGACGAGCCGATGCCTCGCGATACCGGCAATGACTATCTCATCTCCTGGGTTCCCCCCATATTCTTCGACATGGTCGAAGCGGGGCTCAGGGACAGCCCCGAATCTTGCATCCAGTGGCTTGACCAGACTGATCTGAGCATGGCGCAGCGCCTCAAAGGCCTGCGCTGAGAGCAGCGCCAATCCGGCACCCATTCCTGCACGCCGCACATTCCCCGTAGACTGCCGAGAATGAGAATCCTCTTCATCATTCTCACTGCGGCAATCACGCTCTGCCTGTGGCCGACGACAGCGCAGGCATGTGTTTGCGTCGCGGGCGGGGGGAACCTTCACACCGACCTCAAGGTGGCGCGTGAGCGTGCGAGCGCCATCTATCGGGCTCGCGTCGTCCCAGCCCCTCGTGGCCCCTACTTGGGAACCGTGGACGTCGAGGTCCTGGAGGTCATCAAAGGCCCGGTCGTCACCGGCGAGAAGTTCAATCTTCCCCAGGGTGGCGGAGGCGACTGCCGGGTCCGGTTCCGGGGCGAAGCGGAGTATCTCATCTACGCCGAACCCAAAGACGCCAGGTTGATATGGCACTGCTCCCGCTCCCGACCGATGACCTCTTTGGATGATGCGGAGTGGGTCTGGCTCACGACGGGGAAGCTCCCTTCCCTTCCGGCCGTGGTCCAGCGCGAATCCGTCTCATGTGAGCCCTGCGACATGGAACGCATTGGAGGCAGTTTGATTACGCCCCCAGGGAAGGCCCTCATCCCTCCGCATGAGGAACGCAAGGCACTTGCCTTGATGAAGGCCCGTCGCCCATTCCTCACCCACTCCAGCGCTGCCTCGACCGGGCAGCGGTTGGTCATGGCCGGCAGGTCATGGGAAGGCAAGTCGTTCGAGCTGATTCAAACGCCCGCCCATGCCGCCGAAGCACGCTGCACACAGCAGGTCCACCTCCGCTGGTGCAAGCAGCTCACCGTATCGAAGCCCTACCCCGACGAAGGCCCGCGCTTCCAATGCGTCGAACCCGAAACCCCTGAACTGGCGTGCGACGAGGCCCAGAGTCGCCAGTCGAAATGGGAGCCGCTGGAAACCCTCGCCGCGGACCAGTGCCACTGGCGCACTTCCAGCGATGCCCGTTGCACGTTCAACGGCCCACCTGTTCCTCACCCAGAGGGGGTGCCGACATCGCCGCTGCTGGTTTGCCGCCCTGAAGCAGGACGTCATCCCAGGTACGCGTGCAGCGTCCAGGCAGCTTCGCCCCCATCACAACCTGAGTAAACGGCGCGGACCGTCAGGTTCACGCCTTCGCGGGCGGTTTCGTCCCCGCGTCCTTGCCCTCATCCCGGCCATGCACGGCCGCGGGCGGACTGGTGGCTTCCACGGCGGAGAAGGTCTCCAGCACCTTGTACGTGTGGCTGGAGCCCCGAGGCACCAGCCAGGAGTCACCGGGGTTGAGCAGGATGACCTGTCCTTCGAGGTGCAGCTCCGCGCGGCCCTTCAGGACGAAGCCCACCGTCTCGTAATCCCTCGCGGTGGCGGGTGCCGGTTCTCCGGGCGGTTCGTCCTCCCATAGCCGCATCGACAGGCGGACGCCGGACGCCAGGTACTTCTGCCCCATCTCGCCCTTGGGAGAGTGCCGACTCTCCACCTTCTTCACGCTGGTGTCGCCCATGCCTTCGTCTCCGTTGGATGGCGGCGGATGTGCCGCGCGTCTGCCGGAAAAGGTAAGGAAGGCATCCAGGTGCCGACGAGCACTCGGCGCGGGTCGCCAGCCCGGCGTGCCAGGAGCCAGACATGCGAAGGCCCCGCCTCCCTGCTGGGAGACCGGGCCTCGGGCACACTCAAGGGTGGCCTGCGGGTGTTTCAGACGGCGCGGACGTTCTGCGCCTGCAGGCCCTTGGGGCCACGCGTGACCTCGAACTCCACCTGCTGCCCCTCCTGGAGGGTGCGGAAGCCATCCATGTTGATGGCGGTGTGGTGGCAGAACACGTCCTCACCGTTGTCCTGCGCGATGAAGCCGAACCCCTTGGCGTCGTTGAACCACTTCACGGTACCGATTGCCATGTGACCTTCTTCCTTCTGCTTCGAGGCCGCCGCCAAGGGCTGCCTGATCGACGTGTGCGGAGCGGACACCGCCCCGGCCCCCTAACGACAAACTTCCTGGCGCCGCCTGTCCACCGGGCAGCCGCCTTCCGGGCAATCAGCCGTCCGCCACCGGACACTCCACTTCCACCGACCCCTCCCGCCAGGGCGACAAGCCGTCTTCTTCCCCTCACTCCCCCACCCCTCTCCCGGGGCCGTCTTCACACTTCTTCACCGCGCGCGGGCGTGGCCTTCATACCCGCCCTCTACCTTCCCGCTCGTCACCACCAGCGCCGCCCCCAGGGGACGGCCTCATTGGGAGCGTGGAACCATGTTCGGGTTTCTCTTCGGAACCGCCTGTCTCGCCGGGCTCATCTACACGGTCCGTGGCGGGCGCCACGGGTATCGCCGCGGAGGCCGCTGGAGTTCGCGCGGACGCCTCCGCTGGCTCTTCGAGCGGCTGGACACATCACCTGGCCAGGAGAAGGTCCTCCTCAAGGCCGCCGACGATGTCATGGAGGCCTTCGCCAAGGCCCGTGATGAGGTAGGCCCCAGCCGCACCGCCCTGGGCGCCGCGCTGCGCGGTGAGCACTTCGACGGCGCCGCGCTGCGCGAGCTCTTCGCCCGCCACGATGTCGCCATCGACAATGTGCGCCGCACGGTGCAGGGGTCGCTCGCCCAGGTCCACGAGGCGCTGGACCCGCGGCAGCGCCGTGAGCTCGCGGACCTCCTCGAGCACGGCTTCGGCTCCGCCTACGGCTGGCACGGAGGCCATGGCGGCTGGCACCGCCGCTGTGGCGGCCACGGCGGCTGGCGAGGCGGCGCATTCGGCCACGGCGGCCATCGCCACGGGGGCAGCCACGGCCCTTGGGGACGCGATGACGCGCGTGGGGTGTGAGCCCCGAACCAACGCCCCCTCTCGTCGTCCTTGAAGGAGAGTCTCCATGCGCCGCCGTCTGCTCATCGTCCTGCTCGCCCTGGGCACCGTTGGAGGCTATGCCTCCGGGTTCGCCAGCGTGGCCCGCCACCGCCATCACCTGCGCCACTGTCACCACGGCGCCTGGGAACACGGATGGAGCCCCCACGGCAGGTGGGAGCCTTCCAGCCAGCGAGGTGTGACTCCCCCGCCAGCGACTCGCGTGTCCATCCACACGGCCTCCCCCTGAAGTAGAAGGCGGTTCATGTCCACGCGCGTCCTGCTCATCGACGACGACACCCGGATGTACGAGCTGCTCGAGCAGTACCTCGGGCAGAATGGCCTCAGCGTCACCCACGCGGCGGATGGCGGACGGGGGCTGGCGGCGCTGGAGGCCGGCGCCTTCGACGCGGTGCTGCTCGACGTGATGATGCCCGGCATGGATGGCCTGGAGGTCTGCAAGCGCATCCGCGCCAAGAGCCGCATCCCCGTCATCATGCTCACCGCGAAGGGCGACGAGACGGACCGCGTGGTGGGCCTGGAGTTGGGCGCGGACGACTACCTCCCCAAGCCCTTCAGTCCCCGCGAGCTGCTGGCGCGGCTGCGGGCCGTGCTCCGCCGCTCGCAGCCCTCGGCGGTGGCGGACCGGCTGGAGTCGGGCGGCGTGTCCATCGACGTGGCCGGGCGCGAGGTACGCGTGGAGGAGCGCGCCGTGGAGTTGACGGGCCTGGAGTTCGATTTGCTCGTCGCGCTGGTGCGCAGGGCCGGACGCGTCGTTCCGCGCGACGCCCTGCTGGGCGAGGCGGGCCGCAGTGACACGGTGGTGGGCGAGCGCACCGTCGACGTGCACATCTCCCACCTACGACAGAAGCTCGGTGACGTGGGCACCCGCCTCATCAAGACGGTGCGCGGCGTGGGCTACGTGTTCGCCAAGGAGGGCCCGTGAAACGCGCCAGGCCCCGGGCGCACAAGCGCGGCTGGGACGCGTGGGGCGAGCCGCACGAATGCGGCCCCTGGGGACACCGGCATCCGCCGCACGGCTACTGGCATATGGGCCGCCTGGGCGGCTTCGTGCGCGCCCGGCTGCACCGGCGCCTGTTCATGTGGTTCGGCCTGTCCATCCTCGCCACCGGCGCCCTGGTGGCCACGGTGATGAGCCTGGTGGGCGGAGGCACCTGGAAACAGGAAGGCGACCGCGTGCGCGCCTTCGTGGGCCACCGCTTCGAGGAGGTCTGGGACGAGCCCGCACGGCGGGACGCGCTGGTGGCGTCCATCGAGAAGGACTTGCAGGTGGGCGTGGAGCTGCGGGACGCGTCCGGCGCGATGCTGGCGCAATCCCAGGTGCCGTGCCGGCGGCCCGAGCTCAACCTGCCCGTGGTTCGCGATGGCATCACCCTGGGCTCGGTGCGCGCCTGCTACGCCAGCTTCCGTCCGAAGAACCCGCTGCGGATGGTGCTGCCGCTGGCGCTGTCGTGCATGGTGCTGTGGCTGGCCTCGGGGAAGCTCGCGCGGCGGCTCGCGCGGCCCATGGATGAGCTGGTGCGGGCCACGCGAGAGCTGGGCTCGGGCCGGCTGGACTCGCGCGCGGACGTCGCGCCGCATGTCACGGGGGAGTTCGCCGTGCTGGCGGATGCCTTCAACGACATGGCGGGGCGCATCGAGAAGCAGGTGGCGGACCAGCGCGAGCTGCTCGCCGCCGTGTCCCACGAGCTGCGCACCCCGCTGGCCCGGCTGCGTGTGCTGACGGAGCTGCTCCGCGACGGAGGCGGCAACCCGAAGACGTTGGACCAGGTGGACCGCGAGGTGGTGGAGCTGGATGCCCTGGTGGGGGAGCTGCTGGCCAGCTCCCGGCTGGACTTCGGCCAGCTCACCCCGCGAGTCCTCGATGGCCAGACACTGGCCACGCAGGCCCTGGAGCGCGCGGGGCTGGCGAGTTCCCTGTTGGGAATGGAGGTAGAGCGCGCCGGGCTCGTGGGAGACGCGACGCTGCTGGGCCGCGCCCTGGCCAACCTCCTGGAGAATGCGCGCAAACACGGCGCCGGCGCCGAGGCACTGCGCATCCAGGAGCGAGGCGAACACCTGGCCTTCTGCGTGGAAGACCGGGGCCCTGGGCTGCAGCCCGGCGAGGACGAGCGCATCTTCCGGCCCTTCTACCGGAGAGACTCAGGCACCGAAGCGCGCGAGGCGGGCTCCCTGGGCCTGGGGCTGGCGCTGGTCCAGCGCATCGCGCACGTCCACGGCGGAGAAGTCTTCGCGGAGAACCGCCCCGGCGGCGGCGCTCGGGTGGGCTTCACCGTGCGGAAGAACGGCCCTCCGGCATCAGAGGGCCGCCCCGCCGCGTAGCGCGTTCGTCACTTCTGCGCGGACGCGTCCTCCGCGGAGAAGGAGAACGCGGCCTCGGCCGGCGCATCGTCCTTCACCGTGACTTCGGCCGTCTTCGTGCCGAGCGTCTCGTGCCAGGCCTCCACCGTGTACGTGCCCGCGGGCAGTCCTTCGAGTGCGAAGGCACCGTCCGCGCCCGTCGTCGCGAAGTACGGGTTCTCGTTGCTGACGACGAAGGCGGACATCCACGGGTGCACGTCACACTTCAGCTTCAGCACGTCCGCGTCCGCGGGCAGCGGCCGCTCCACCGGGGCGCCGGACGGAGGCTGCGCGACGTTGAACACGGGCTTCGTGCCCGCGATGCCGCGCACGTTGTGCAGCGTGCCGTCGCTGTTCTTGAACGCCACCTGCTGCCCCGGCATCGCCCCCTGCACGCGCGGGACGTAGGTGCACTTCGACTGGTCCACCACCACCGGCGTGGCAGGCGCGGGAGGCGCGCCGGGCACCTTGCCCTTCACGCGCACCAGCACGTTCTGGAGGTTGCCGTCCTTCACCAAGACGGACGCATCCTTCGTCGCCATGCCCTCGCACGCCGGGTCATTGCTCGCGGGGATGTCCGCGGCCTCGGGCGGCGTGCCGGTGAACTTCACCGTGCCCTTCACCACGCCCTTGCCCGCTGGAGCCACGGGCGCGGCGGCGGCACCTTCCGGCGCCTGGATGGGCGAGGCCGCGTGGGGCTCCTTCTTCGCGGCGGGCGCGACGGCGGGCGGCGCGGAGGCCGGCTCCTCCTTCTTACAGGCGGAAAGGGTCAGCAGCCCCGCGGTCCCCAGCAGCGTCAAGCCGAGCGTGCGCAGCGTCATCGTGCAATCTCCTCGGGAAGTCAGGTGATGCGTCTGCCCACCTCGTAGCGAAAGGGGCAGCGCATGTCCAACCCACCGGGACACCGCGAACGGCTGCTGTCTACTCCCGGCGGCTGACGCTGAAGGCCGCCAGCCCGATGAACACCGCGGCGAACGCCACCAGCACCGGCACTTCCAACCCCGCCGAGGACGACGACGCGCCCAGCGCCACCGACGCCTCCGCGCCGTGCAGCGCCCGCCGCACGCCCTCCACGGAGTAGCGCATCGGGTTGAGCCGCATCACCCAGGCCAGCCAGGTGTCCGCGCCCTTGAGCGGGAACACGGCGCCGGACAGCACCCACATGGGCAGCATGACGATGCTCATCACCGCGTGGTAGCCCGCACTGGAGCGCACCCACCACGCCAGCGACATCCCCATGCCCGTCAGCGCCAGCGCCGACAGCACCATGACGGACAGTAGCAGCGGCACGTTCAGCGTGGCCGCGCTCACACCCGCCAGCGGCGCCAGCAACAGGAACAGCGACGCCTGCAGCAGCGCGATGGCGGACGAGCCCAGCGCCTTGCCCAGCACCACCGCCAGCCGCGAGCCCGGCCCGGCGAGCACCGCCTGGAGGAAGCCCTCCTTGCGGTCCTCGATGACGGTAATCGTCGCGAAGATGGCGCTGAACAGCAGCACCATGGTGACGACGCCCGGGAAGAAGAACTGCTGGTAGCCCAGGCCCTGCGCGCCCTCCACGCGGAAGGAGCCCGCGAAGCCGGAGCCGATGACGAACCAGAAGAGGACGGGCTGCGCGAGCGCCCCCACCACCCGGGAGGGCTGGCGGAAGAAGCGGACGATGTCGCGCATCATCAGCACCCGCACCGTCGCCCACTGGAGCGCGAGCGTTCCAGGCGGCGATGACACGGCTGGAGCCCCGGCGTTCATCGGTTCGGGGGCGGCGGACAGCTCGGCGCTCATCGACGTCTCCTCGGCGCGGGTTCAGCGGTGGGCACGTCCGCGCCCAGCGCGCGCCCCGTCAATTGGAGGAACACGTCCGCCAGCGTGGGCCGGCGCAGCGCAACGGAGGTCAGCCGCCCGGCGGGGAAGGCCTCCACCAGTCGGGGCACCAGCGCGTGGCCCTGCGGGGCCTCCACCTGCACCCGTCCCTCCACCACCTTCGCGTCCAGCGTCAGCCGCTCGCGCAGCTCGGCCGCCAGCGCCTCTGGCTCGGGCGCCTCCACGGAGAGGATGTCCCCGCCCATGCGCGAGGCCAGCGCCTGCGGCGTGTCACACGCCACCAGCTTGCCCGCGTCCAACACCGCCAGCCGGTCGCAGACGTCGGCCTCGTCCGCGCGGTGCGTGGTGAGCAGCACCGTGAGGCCCTCGCTGTCGCGCAGGCGCTTCAGGTGCGCCCAGAAGGTACGGAAGGCCGCCTCGTCCAGGCCCTGTGTGGGCTCGTCCATGAGCAGGACGCGCGGCTGGTGCACCAGGGCCCGCGCCAGCTCCAGGCGCCGGCGCATGCCACCGGACCACGTGGACACCCGTTCGTCGCCACGGTCGGCCAGGCCGATGAGCGACAGCATCGCCTCCACCCGTTCGCGGGCCCGCTCTCCGCCCAGGCCATACAGCCGGGCGCCAAGCATCAGGTTCTCCCGCGCGGTCAGCAGGTCATCCAGGCTGCTGCGCTGGAAGATGATGCCCATCTGCCGGCGCAGCGACGGGTCGCTCAGCGACAGCTCCCGGCCCTCGAAGCGAACGAGGCCCGCATCCGGGGACAGCAGGCCGGCCAGCACCTGGAACGTGGTGGACTTGCCCGCACCGTTGGGGCCCAGCAGGCCCAGAATCTCCCCCGGCCGCACCGACAGGGACAGGCCGTCCACGGCCGTGCGCCCCTTGAAGCGACGCGTGAGCCCCTCCAACTGGAGCAGCGGTTGAGAGGTGGCAGTGGAAACCAGGACTTCGGGCATGAGCGGGCGTCCCCCGTTCGCCCCGGACGCTATTCGCGAGGAACTCGGTCCAGCGCCAGCGCGGCGAACAGGCCGGTGAGGTAGATGAGTGAGAAGAAGAACGTCTGGCGGGCCCAGGTGTTTCCCAGCCGCCGGAAGAAGCCCCACGCCCCCAGCCCGAGGAAGCTCAGCCCCAGGAGCACCGCCGCGGCCAGGTACCACGCGCCGGCGATGTGGAGCTGGAAGGGCAGGAGCGTCATCGGAATCAGCGCCACCAGGTAGAGCACCACCTGTGCGCGGCTGGACTCGTCACCCCGCTCCAGCGGCACCGACGTGAGGCCCGCCGCCCGGTACTCCTCCTTGCGGAAGAGCGCGATGGCGATGAAGTGCGGCATCTGCCAGAGGAACATGATGGCGAAGAGCGAGAAGCCCCCCACGTCCATCTGGTTGGTCACCGCCGTCCAGCCCATGAGCGGAGGCAGCGCGCCGGGCACCCCGCCCACCAGCATGGCCGCGGACGTGCGCGCCTTCAGCGGCGTGTAGGCCAGCACGTAGCTCAGCAGCGCCACCAGGCCCAGCGCGGCGGTGAGCACGTTGGCGCCCAGGGCCAGCGCCGGGAGCGACACGGCCGCCAGGGAGATGCCGAACCACAGCGCCACCGCCGGCTCCATGCGCCCGGAGGGCAGCGGCCGGTTGCGGGTGCGGTCCATGAACTGGTCGCTGTGCCGCTCCCAGTAGCAGTTGAGGGCATTGGCCGCGCCCACGGTTCCCGCCGTGGCCAGCAGCGTCACCAGCGCGTTGACGGCGCCCATGTGGCCGGGCGCCAGCCACATGCCCCCCGCCGCGGTGACGAGCACCAGGGAGGAGAGGCGCGGCTTGGTGAGGGAGATCAGGTCGGACGCGACTGTCGGCAAGGACTCGGCACGCGCGTTCACACAGACTCCAGAGGTAGGCACGACAGACACGCTGCCGGCGCGGTAACGGCCTTCCCCATACAGGCACCACCCGGGGGTGGGCAAGGACACGGCGCCCCCGGGAGACTCCGGCGGACGGACGCCCGGCCGGCCCCCGGGAGACACCAGGGCGACACCGGACTCCCGCCACCCACCCAGGTGCGTCGGGGAAGACAAACGCCCCGGGCATAGCGTCAGGGCGCGGGGTCAGCAATCACGACAACGGGGCTGACCGCGCGTTCAACTGCCCGCGCGCATCAGCCCCGCTTGTCCGGCGCCTGGAAGGCCGCCGTGGTGTTTCAGCCGCCCGCCAGCGAACGGGCCGCGGATGCGTGCTCGCCGCTCGGGTCGCGCTTCAGGTACTCCTGGGCCAGCATCTTCGCCTTCGCCCCCTGCTTCGAGTCCTTCGAGAGCAGCGTGGCGTAGAAGTAGTAGGCCGGCGAGTACGCCTCGTCCGCGTTGAGGGCGCGCTGGTAGGTCTCATCCGCCTTCGCCGTGTCGCCCTTGCTCTGGTACACGCGTCCCAGCTCGGTGAGCGCAATGGCCGCGCGGTCCGACTGCCCCAGGAACTCCTGGCTCGCCTTCTCCAACTGCTCCTGAGCCAGGTCCCACTTGGACCGCTCGCGGTAGATGGCGCCCATGGCCAGCCGGGCCTCCGGGTTCTTGGCCTTCGGGTCCTTCACCGCGCGCTGGTACTGGGCCAGGGCCTCATCCAGCTTGCCCTGACGGCGGTACGCGTTGCCCAGCATCACCACCAGCTTGGGGCTGTCGCCCATCGTCTTCAGGGCCGTCTGCAGCGCCTCGGCGGCATCCTTCTCGCCGCCCTGCTTGCCCATGAGCGACTTGGCCAGCTCGACGTAGAACTGGGCGCGCGAGGCGTCCATGCGGATGGCCTTGCGAATCTCCTCCGCCGCCGCGTCGTAGTTGCCCTCCGCCAGTAGGCGGCGGCCCTTGATGAGGTGCAGCTCCGGGTTCTGCTTGTCGAGCGAGAAGCCGGTCTCCTCGCTCTTGAGCATCTCCGAGCGGGCCTTGTCCTTGTCCTGCGGGACGGCGGTCGCCTCGGCCAGCTTCTGCTGCATGTCCGGCTTCAGGTCCACCATGGCCGTCGACACGCGGCTGATGAGCAGCGAGCGCGCCAGGTGCGCCGCGGCCAGCTGTCGCGGAGACGGCGGCGGGTCGGACTCCAGCAACTTCTTGAGCATGGTGTGGGCCAGCTCGAAGTTGGGCGAGTCCTGCTCCAGCATCAGCAGGGAGCGTCCCAGCAGCGACTCCGGGTGGTCCTTCGCGTACCGGAGGGCGGAGTCGTAGTTCCGCCAGGCGGCGGCGTCCTGCCCCAGGCGGCGGTACACCGCGCCCAGGCTCGCGTAGGTGCGAGGGTCATCCGGAGACAGCACCTGCGCGCGGTCCAGGCTGTCGCGGCCGCGCTCCAAATCGCCCGCGTTCATCTGGATGAGGCCCAGCGTGAGGTACAGCAGCGAGCTGGAGCGGCCCTGCGCGTCCAGCTCCTTCACCTTCTCCTCCAGCTGCCCCAGCGCGTCCTTGCCCTTGCCGCCGTAGGTCTGGATGAGCGCCTCGGACGCGATGAGGTGCGAGCTGAGGTCGCCGCCCTTCTTGCCCACGGCCAGATGCTCCTCAGCCTGGCGGCGCGCATCGTCACCACCGCCGTGCTCACCCCAACGGATGGCCCAGGCGTAGGCGAGGTAGCCGTGCGCCAAGGCAGAGTCGGAATCCACCTCCAGCGCCTGGTCCGCCGCCTCAACGGCCTTCTTGTAGCTGTCGAAGGAGTCGCGCTTGAGCAGCTCGCTGGCCGCGTCCAGGCTCTTCTTCAGCTCGCGAGACTTCGTGCGGGCGTTGGCCGAGTACCAGCCATAGCCGATGGCGAACAGCGGGATGGCCACCAGCAGGCCCAACGTCACCATCTTGCTGCCCTTGCTGCCCGAGGAGGGGGGGCGGCGGGACACCGGCTCGTCGTCCTCGTCCTCGTCCGCCTCTTCCACGACGACCTGGGGCCGGCGCGGCTGAGGGGCGGGACGCGGCGCGGGAGCCTCCGCGCGCGCGGTGGGCGCGGGCTTCGCGGCCTGGGTGGCAGCGGGCTTCGCCGCGGGCGCTTCCGTCCCCGCCGTCGCCGCGACGCTGGAGAGCGCGGCGGCGGACTGCTGGGTGGCGGACGGACCCGGCGTCGCGGGCGCAGCCGGAGCAGCGGGCGCGGCGACCGGAGCCGGCGCGGCGGGCCGCGGCGGTTCAATCTTGTGCTGCTGGAGCAGCGTGACGGTGTCCGGGTCGCCCGGGTCCGCGGTGTAGGCCTTGAGGAGGTTCGCCTTGCCGGGCTCCGCTTCGCCGGTCTTCAGCTGAAGCGCGCCGGCCATGCGCAGCGCGACCTTGTCCTCAGGCTGCACCTGAAGGGCGCCGAGCGCCTCTTCCAGCGCCTTCTTGTCCTTGCCTTGCTCCGCATAGACGCGAGCAAGCAGGAGGCGGGGGTCCGCCGCATTCGGGTGGGCCTTCACCCCCTTCTTGCAGACGACCATCGCCTCCATGAAGCGGCCCATGCTCAGGTACGCTTCTGCGAGAGGCTTGTAGGCCGCCGACGAAGGGTCGGAAGCAAAGGCGTGTTCAAGCTTCGCGAGCTCGGCCGGGCTCAACGTCTTCGAAGAGGAGATAGACATTAACGGGGGGCAGCTAAACGGGCGGGAAGGATACGCCTGACAAGAAGGGTTTTTATGGCACCCGGTACGCAGCACGTCAATCGCCGGAATCCATGTTGGCAGCTTGCGCTTGACACGGTGAAGGGCCTCCGGTACTAGCCCATCCCACTTCGGCGGCCCCAAACCGCGGAGGCGCAGCAAGCAGTCCAGTTGTGGGGGTGTAGCTCAGTTGGGAGAGCGTCGCGTTCGCAATGCGAAGGTCGTCGGTTCGATCCCGTCCACCTCCACCATGCAACAAACGAAGGGCCTCACGGGAAACCGTGAGGCCCTTTGCATTTGGGGCATCTCGGTGAACTGCCGAATTGCAAAGCATCCGGGCTTTGTTATCCGGTGCCGATGACCGACCAGCCCGCCTCTCTGTCGTTCTTCGCCCGCTTCTGGCTCGCCTGGCTGTGCTTCTGGCGCTGCCTCGTGTCCCGCGAGTTCGCGCAGGCCGTGCTGCCCACGAGCAAGGCCTATGACGCCGGCCAGCTCGCCCAGCTTCCTTCGGGCGGCCCCGCCCCCACCCCGCTTCCCAAGCAGGAAGAGGTC
>NZ_VHLC01000049.1:0-61778 GCF_006547355.1 Myxococcus sp. AB036A
GTCGTGCCCGCCACGGTGGGCTCGCTGACGCTGACGAGCCGGCTGTCCCATCCGTACGTCCCCGCGGGCACCTCCGAGGTGTTCGCCACCTTCGACCTGTCGGGCGCGCAGGTGCCGGGGGCACAGCGAAGCCCTGTCAATCTGGCGCTCGTCATCGACCGTTCGGGCTCCATGAGCGGCTACAAGCTGGCCCAGGCCAAGCAGGCGGCGCGGCATCTCATCGGGCTGCTGAATGACCAGGACCGGCTGGCCATCATCCACTACGGCTCGGACGTGAAGAGCCTGCCGTCCCTGGAGGCCACGGCCGCCAACCGCGAGCGGATGTTCCAGTACGTGGACGGCATCTGGGACGAAGGCGGCACCAACATCGGCGCGGGCCTGTCCGCCGGGCGCTATCAACTGTCCACGGCGCAGCGGACCTACGGCGTCAACCGCCTCATCCTCATGAGCGACGGACAGCCCACCGAGGGCCTCACCGCCGACGAGGAGCTGACGCGGATGGCGCGGGAGCTGCGCGCCACCGGCATCACCCTGAGCGCCATTGGCGTGGGCACCGACTTCAACGAGGACCTGATGCAGGCCTTCGCCGAGTACGGCGCCGGTGCCTACGGATTCCTGGAGGACGCCGCCCAGCTCTCCACCCTCTTCCAGAAGGACCTGCAGCAGGCCGGGACGACGGTGGCACGCGGCGTGACGATGACCTTCACCCTGCCCCCCGGCACGTCACTGGGCGAGGTGCTGGGCTACCGCGCCAGCCAGTCCGGCAATCAGGTGCACGTGTCGCTGCCCGACTTCTCCGCGGGCCAGTTGGAGCGCGTGGTGGTGCGGCTCAACGTCACCGGGGACTCGGTGGGGCGGACGGCGCGCGTGCTGGACCTGAAGCTGGCGTACACGGACCTCATCCGCGACGCGGAGGTGGCCAACGAAGCCTCGCTGTCCGCGGTAGTGACCAACCGGCGCGAGGAGGTGCTCGCCCGCCAGGACCGCGAGGCCACGGTCTACGCCGCCCGGGCGCGCAGCGCCGTCAACATGCAGAAGGCGGCCGAGGCACTGAGTGAGGGCCGCAAGGACGAGGCGAAGCTCTACCTGCAGCGCAACCAGGCGCTCTTCGACGAAGCCAGCGCGGTGTCCGGCAGCGCCGCGGTGGCGGCGGACCAGGCCGAACAGCGGGCGGTGATGGACGAGTACGACAGCGCGGAGGGCGAAGAGGCCCGACGCTCGCTCGTGAAGAAGAGCAAGGTGAAGGCGCTCAAGAGCTTCGGCAAGCTCGGCTCCACGTACTGAGAGTCGTCCCGTACATCACCCATACGCCCCGCCGCACTGCGTCGTGTTCACGATTGTGTGCAGGTGGGGCGTGAAGTTTCAGGAATGGGCCCACACAGGAGGCGTTCAGCCTTAAGCTGCGGCACCTCAAACCAACCTGTTTCCGAGTGGAGCCCCCCTCATGCAGCTCCCGCAGTTCCAGACCCTCATCGACATCTTCAAGCGCAGCACCTCCACCTTCGGCAGCCGTGACCTCTTCGGAGAGAAGAAGAACGGCCAGTGGGTCTGGACGACCTACTCTCGCTTCGGAGAGATGGTCGACGACCTGCGTGGTGGGCTCGCTCAGCTGGGCGTGGGCGCGGGCGACCGCGTGGCCGTCATCTCCAACAACCGCCTGGAGTGGGCGGTGGGCGCGTACGCCACGTACACGCTCGGCGGCGCTTACGTCCCGATGTACGAGTCGCAGCAGGTGAAGGAACTGCAGTTCATCATCAACGACAGCGGCTCCAAGGTCGTTTTCTGTGCCACGGATGACATCGCGCAGCGCATCCAGGCCGTACGCGCGGAGCTGCCGCACCTGGAGCACATCATCCGCTTCAGCGGCACCACCAGCGACACGGACAGCTTCGCGACGCTGCTGCGGCGGGGCGCCGAGACGCCCACGCCCCTGGTGAGCCCCAAGCCGACGGACCTGGCCGGCCTCATCTACACGTCGGGTACCACGGGACAGCCCAAGGGCGTGATGCTCAGCCACTCGAACATCGCCCGCAACGTGTCGGCGATGCACGAAGTGTTTCCCATGGGGACGGAGGACCGCTCCCTGGCCTTCCTGCCCTGGGCGCACGTCTTCGGCCAGACGGTGGAGCTGCACGCGCTGCTGTCCATGGGCGCGTCCATGGCCATCGCGGAGGCGGTGGAGAAGATCATCGACAACCTCTCCGAGGTGAAGCCCACGCTGCTGTTCAGCGTGCCGCGCATCTTCAACCGCATCTACGACGGCCTGCAGAAGCGCATGGCCGGCGAGAAGGCGGTGACGCGGTTCATGTTCCACCGCGGCCTCGCGGTGGCGGCCCAGCGGCGCGCGCTCGCGGAGGCGGGCAAGTCGAGCGGCCTGCTGGACCTGCAGCACGCCTTCTTCGACAAGGTGGTCTTCTCCAAGGTCCGCGCGCGCTTCGGCGGGCGGCTGAAGTACGCCTTCTCCGGTGGGTCGGCCATCTCCAAGGAGGTGGCGGAGTTCATCGACAACCTCGGCATCACCGTCTACGAGGGCTACGGCCTCACGGAGACGTCGCCCATCGCCACGGCCAACTTCCCCAACAACCGGAAGATCGGCTCGGTGGGCAAGGCGCTGCCCGGGGTTCGCGTGGAGATCGACACGGCGGCCACCGGCGAGGCGACGCAGGGCGAAATCGTCGTCCACGGGCACAACGTGATGATGGGCTACTACAACAAGCCCGAGGAGAACGAGAAGGTGTTCACCGGGAACGGCGGCTTCCGCACCGGTGACATGGGCTACCTGGATCCGGACGGCTACCTCTACATCACCGGCCGCATCAAGGAGCAGTACAAGCTGGAGAACGGCAAGTACGTGGTGCCCAGCCCCATCGAGCAGTCGCTGACGCTCTCCACCTACATCGCCAACGCGTTGGTCCACGGCATGAACAAGCCGTACAACGTGGCCATCATCGTCGTGGACGTGGACACGCTGAAGAAGTGGGCCGCGGAGAAGGGCCTGGACACGACGTCCATGCCGGAGCTGCTCAAGCGTCCCGAGGTGCTCCAGCTCTACCGTGAGCAGTTGAACGAGTTCACCCGCGACGTGAAGGGCTACGAGCGCCCGCAGCGCTTCCTGCTCATCAGCGAGGACTTCACCGTCGCCAACGACATGCTCACCCCCAAGATGAGCGTGAAGCGCCGCAACGTCGTGGCCCGCTACAACGACGCCATCGAAGCCCTCTACCGCGAGGGCAGCGACCGCAGCGTCTCCGCGGCCTAGCCGTCCTGGGTGGCGGGCAGGGGCTCATCCCCCTGTCCCACCCTGCGTGTGGGCGCGCGCAGGGAATGCGGGAAGGCCGGCGTGTCATCCTCGTCACCCGCGCCTTTCCGTGTTGACCCGCGGAATCCCCCCGCCCTATCTCCGCGTTCCTCCTGGTTTCGGCGGGACAGCGCACGGAGGCGCGCACACCAATGGCGAGCACGGTCACCCCGTGGGTCGGGGTCATCATGGGCGGTAAGAGCGACCTGGAGCACCTGCAGCCCGCGGTCGACATCCTCAAGGAACTGGGCATCCCACACGAGGTGCGCGTGGTGTCCGCCCACCGCACCCCGGACTGGATGATGGAGTACGCGTCCACCGCGGAGTCGCGGGGGCTGTCCGTCATCATCGCCGCGGCGGGCGGCGCGGCGCACCTGCCGGGCATGGTGTCGAGCAAGACGCTGCTGCCCGTCATCGGCGTGCCCATGCCCACCACGCTGCTCAGCGGCCTGGACGCGCTGCTGTCCATCGTCCAGATGCCCAAGGGCGTGCCGGTGGGAACGCAGGCCATTGGCAAGCCGGGCGCCGCCAACGCCGCCCTGCACGCCGCGGCCATCCTCTGCCTCAAGTACCCGGAGCTGCGCGAGCGGCTCGCGGCCTGGCGCAAGGCGCGTACGGACGAAGTGCTGGCGCACCGGGAGCTGTCATGAGCCCCCGCGTGGTGCTGCCCGGCGGCACGATTGGCATGCTCGGCGGCGGCCAGCTGGGGCGGATGATGGCCCTGGCCGCACGCACGCTCGGCTTCCAGGTCCAGGCGTTGGACCCGGACGCGGACTGCCCGGCCCACTCCGTAGTGGACCGGTGTGTCACCGCGTCCTTCGGTGACACGGCGGCCGCGGAGACGCTGGCGCGCGCGTGCGACGCCGTGACGCTCGAAATCGAGAAGATTCCCCTCGCCACGCTGGAAGCGGTGGCGCGGCACACCCCCATGCGCCCGGGTGCGGACGTGCTCCGCGTGATTCAGCACCGGGGCCGGCAGAAGGGCTGGCTCGCCAAGGGTGGCTTTCCCCTGGGCCCGTGGCGCGAGGCGCACTCCGCCGCGGAGCTGGCCGAGGCCATCCAGGCGCTGGGTGGACGCTGCTTCGTGAAGTCCAGCGAGGGCGGCTACGACGGACGCGGGCAGGTGGAGGTGACCTCCGCGGACGAGGCCGCCCAGGCGTGGCGCGAGCTGGGTGAGCGCTCCGTGGTGGTGGAGGCCGCGCTGGCGCTCCAGTCCGAGCTGTCCGTGCTGGTGGCCCGCAGCCCCAATGGAGAAGTGGCGGTGTATCCGCCGGCCTTCAATCACCACGAGGAGCGCATCCTCGCGTGGTCGCTGCTGCCGGGGCCGCTGCCGCCCGCGGTGCTGAACAAGGCCACGGAGCTGGCGCGCGGCATCACCGAGTCGCTCCAGGTCGAAGGACTGCTCGTCATCGAGCTGTTCCTGCTGAAGGACGGCAGCTTGCTCGTCAACGAGCTGGCGCCGCGCCCGCACAACAGCTTCCACTCCACCGAGGTGGCGTGCCTCACCTCGCAGTTCGAGCAGGCGGTGCGCGCGGTGTGCAATCTGCCGCTGGGCTCCGTGGAGGTGGTGCGTCCAGCGGCCATCGTCAACCTGCTGGGCGACTTGTGGCTGAAGGACGGTGGCCCTCGCTTCCAGGAGGTGCTGGCCATGCCCGGCGTCCGCCTGCACCTGTACGGCAAGCGGGAGGCGCGCAAGGGCCGGAAGATGGGGCACCTATCCGCGGTGGGCAGCTCGCCCGAGGACGCGCTCGCCCGTGTGCAGGCCGCCGCCACCGCGCTGGGGATGTGAGGCCGTGAAGACAAACTCCGCCCGACTCCTGGACTCGCTCGGCGTGAAGTACGCGCTGCGCGACTACGACGTGGACCTGGAGGATTTGTCCGCGGAGTCGGTGGCGGCCAAGGTGGGCATGCCCGCCGAGCAGGTCTTCAAGACGCTGGTCGCGCGCGGCGACCGCACCGGCGTGTTGATGGCGGTGGTGCCCGGCAACGCGGAGCTGGACCTGAAGGCGCTGGCCCGGCTCAGCGGAGACCGCAAGGTGGACACCGTGCCGCTCAAGGAGCTCCAGCCGCTCACCGGATTCATCCGGGGCGGCTGCACGGCCATCGGCGGCAAGAAGGACTATCCCGTGTACGTCGACGAGACGATGGAGCTGTTCGACGCCATCGCCGTGTCCGCGGGCGTGCGTGGCACGCAGCTCGTGCTCGCCCCCGCGGACTACCTGCGCGTAACGAAGGCGAAGACGGGCCCCATCTCCCGCGACAAGGCCTGAGCCCGGCTCACGGTGATTCGCCCGGTGCCTGTCCCTGCGCGGGAACGAAGAGCACCTTGCCGGACGTCATGTCCGCGGAGGCGATTCGCACCGCCTCGCCCGCTGACTCCAGCGGGAGCCGGGCGCGCACGGGCGTCTCCAGCGTCTGCCCCACCAGCGACGGCACGCCCATCAGCGCCTTGATTTGCGCGGCGCCAAAGCCCTGGCGGTGCCACTCCGACAGCCAGAAGCCCTCCACCCGCTTGCGCCCGAAGATGAGGTCGCTGGGCGCGATGCGGCACTCCTGTTCGGAGAGCGAGCCATACACGATGACGGTGCCGCCCTCCGGCAGTGCGTGGAGCAGTTGCCCGGTGAGCCGTCCGCCCACCGGGTCGAAGGCGAGCGACACCTTCAGCTCGTGACATACGCGGAGCAGCCGCCCCTCGAATTCGGGCTCGTGGGTGCTCAGCACGTACTCCGCGCCCAGGTCCTGAAGCAGGGCCACCTGCTCCGGGTGCCGCACCACGTTCACCATGGCCACGCCGCGTCGCTTCGCGAGCGCCAGCAGCATCCGTCCCATGGTGCCCGCGGCGGCCGTCTGCGCCAGCGCGGTGTGCCCCCCCTCCTTCGCACGCTCCATCAACACCCACGCGGTGAAGGGATTGATGAAGAGGCTGGCGCCCTGCTCGTCGGAGACCTGGCTCCGCAGCGGCAGGCACTGCCCCAGGGGCACCGCCGCGTACTCCGCCCATAAGCCGTCCCCCTCGCCGGGCGCCACACATGCCACGCGGCGCCCCACCAGGAGCCGGCCCGCGACGCCGCCCGAGGCCACCACCGTCCCGCTGGCCTCCAGGCCCGGCACCACGGGCAGCGGCTTGCGGATGCCGTACTGCCCACGCATGAACATCAGGTCCGCCGGGTTGATGGGGGCCGCCGCCACGCGCACCAGGACCTGGCCCGTGGTGGGCCGAGGCACCGGCCGTGATTCCACGCGCAGGGACTCCGGCCGTCCGTCATAGGCGGTGAGGACCAGCGCGCGCATCGTCTCGGGAACGACGGGGCTCTTCATCAGCAGACCTTTTTCGCCACCCATGCGTGAAAGGAACAGTTCCTGCCCGGCCTACATCCGTGGGGAGTCGATGAACGCCACTCTATTGCAGCTCCATCATCGCGAGGCCTTCGAGCAGACCGTGACACGCGCGCTCACGGCCGGGGCAGGGGCCGGCGTGTTGCATCTGGCCATGACGCGCGTCGGGGTGCCCCTGCCGTTGGCGTGGCTCGTCCCCGCCGCCGTCGTGCTCGGGTGTGCACGAGGCGACAAGTGGGACCGCGTGCTGCTCGGGGGTCTGGGAGTACTCCTCACCGCGCTGCCCTATGCCCTGGGCATGGCCCCAGGATGGACGGTGGCGTTCAGCGCGGCGGCGGCGGGGGCGCTGCTGGTGCGCTCGCGACTCAGTGAGCGCGGAGAGAATGGCCAGGTGGCGGAAGCCCGCCCCACCCTCTTCCACTTCGGACTGGGCGCGGCGCTGTGCGCGGGATTGACGCTGGGCGGCATGGAGGTGTCCCGCGTCTTCTCCGCGCGACTGGCGGACCTGGCCACGCCGGCGCTCCTGGGCGCGGGAGTGGCGGGCGGCATCCTGGGCCTCTTCGTGGGATTGAGCGCGGTGGCCGCGCACCTGGCGCTGTCAGCGGACCCGGTGGAGGCGCGCGTGGAGGCGCTGTTGCCGCAGCTCGCCGGTGACTTCCGTGCGCTGACCGAGCGGGCGTTGAACCTGTACCGGCAATGCGGTCAGTCCCTGGCGATGCTCCCTCGCGAGCCCGCGCGCGAGGAACTGGCGCGCACCCTGGGGAAGATGACGCGCGACGCGGCGGAGCTCGCGTCTGAATGGGCGGGGGTGGAGGCCCAAATCGAGGAGCGCGCGCAAGCGGACCTCCAGGCCGAGCGCGAAGACCTGGAGCGCAGCGCCCGCGCCAGCACGGATGCCATCGCGAGACGCCAACTCGAGCTGGCCGCGGCCTCCCTGGCTGAGGAGGTGGAGCGGCTGGGCGGTCTGAAACAACGGCGCGAGCGCATCCTCGCCCGCCTGAGGGCGGAGGTGGCCCAGTTGGAACGAGCCCGTGTGGCCCTGCTGTCACTGCGCAGCGGCCAGGCCCAACTCAAGGCCGCGGAGCTCTCTGCCCTGGCGCGCCGCTTCCGGGCCCTCTCCTCCCTCCAGCGGGAGGAAGCCCAGTCCATGGAGGACGTATCTTCAATGATTCAAGGGACTTCCATGCACTCGTCCCCGCTGGAAGTCAGACAGGCCGAGGGCGAGGAAGGCCCGACGTCTGGCCCGGCAAGCGAGCAGCCGAGGGTCGGCGAGTCTTGAGCGCCGGGGTTCCGGCCCTGGTGCGTTGCCCCCCGTGACATGCGGCCTTGCAGCTTCTTTCGGGGAGGGCATGGAGCCTGCGGTGTGTTCGGCTACAATTTCCACACATGAGCCTGCCCCTCTCCTCCGCACCAGCGCCCGCCTGGCTGTGGAAAGGTGACGAGCCGAGCGTCACCTCGGTGTTTCAGCCCATCGTGGACTTGCTGCGCGGTGAGGTCATCGGGCACGAAGTGCTTTCGCGTGGACCGGGCGAGTTCCGCGAGCCGCACGTGCTCTTCACGCAGGCGCGATTGGAAGGCTACACGTGGGAGCTGGAGCGCGCGTGCTGGACGTCCGCGCTGCGCTGCATCTCCACGCTGCCGGAGGCGCAACGCAGCGCGCCCTTCTTCTTCAACGTCAGCCCGGACGTGCTGAGCGACCCGCGCTTCGGGGATGGCTCCACGGAGGAGCTGCTCGCGCGCTACGGGCTGAACCCGAAGAACCTGGTGCTCGAAATCACGGAGAAGGCGGCGTTCGAGGACAACGCGCTGCTCCAGCGGCTGACGCGGCAGTGTTCGGCGCTGGGCTTCGGCATCGCGCTGGATGACTTCGGCGCGGGGCACTCCGGACTGGTGACGCTGGTGAACAGCGCGCCGCAGTTCATCAAGCTGGACCAGGCGCTGGTACGGGACATCCACCGGCACAGCTACCAGCAGCACCTGGTGAAGTCGCTGGTGTCCTTCGCGGCCAGTGTCAACGCGACGCTGATTGCGGAAGGCGTGGAGACGTGGAACGAGCTGGCCGTGCTGCTCCGCCTGGGCATCCGGCACGCGCAGGGCTACCTGGTGGCCCGCCCCGCGCCCGTGCCCGTGCTTCCCAGCGTCGAGTTCGAGGCGCGGCGCCATGAAGCCATGCGCGCGCTCGACTTCCGCGAGGACGAGGACGGCGAAACGGTGGGCAGCATCGTCATCCGCCGCAACTGCGTGGAACGGCCCGTGACGCCCGAGGAGCTGGAGCGGCTGTTCCAGCAGAAGGCCGACGTGGACCACGTCGCCGTGCTGCACGGCGAACGGCTGGAGGCGCTGGTGTTGCGGCGCGCGACGGCCACGAAGGGCGCGGCGCAGGTGGCTCCGCTCATCGTCGAGGACCGGATGGCGCTCACCACCCTGGCGCGGCTCGCCATGGAGCGCGCGCCCGAAGCGCTCTATGACCCGGTGGTCGTCACGGATGCCCAGAAGCGATTCCTGGGTACCGTCACCATGCAGCAACTCATTCGCCGCATCACGGAGTTGCTTGAACGGCGCACGCCGGCCTGATGACGGGCACGGCATTTCGGGCAGCCGCTCGATGACGTGCATGGACCTGCGTCCCCACGCCACGGACGCCGAGCCGCATGCGCACCCGACTTGTCCGACGAGCGTCCGATACGAGCTGTCGCTGTAATAGTCAAACCAGCGCTGATGGGGACATGTGGCCAGCGCGTCCTCCTGGCTCGAACAGCTCCGAGCCATCCCAACACGAATCAGGGGCGCTTTTCCTTGGCTTGCGCCCTGATGACATCCGTCAGCCGATTGCAGTCTTCAGCGAATGGAGGCGTGAAGAAACATGGCGCCTGCGCGCCCTCCTTCCGTGACTTCGCCAATGCGAGGGTGGCAACAAAGTCGTCTTCATTCGCCTTGCAATAGAGTTCCTGGGCCAGCTTCATGTCCCCGGCCTGCTCAGCAAGAGCCGCCCGCTTGGCAAAGCACGCGGAAGCAGTTCCGCTCAGAGCCTCCGGCAGGAACTCATCGAGTCGCTGGAGGGCCTCCTGGCCTCTCCCTGTGGTGTGGAGATAGTCGTAGGAAATCAGCACGAAGCCGCAGTCTTTGTCGGCAGGCAGTCCGTCTGTTTTATCGGTCAGGAAGAGCACATGGGCGGATTCCTTCACTCCCTTCCAACTCTTGGAGGAGGCCCCCTGCGTCGTATCCAGCTTTGCCATGATGAAGTACTCCCCGGAATCAAGCTGCGCGGTTTCCTCCGCCGACAAGACGTAATAGAGAAGTGCGTGAGGTGCGGCGGCCGTCAGTTTCACCGTGCGCGGAGCGCTCCCAACCTGGCGCAGCGGCCACTGCACAGGGCTCCTCACGCGATTCTTCCTGAGAAAAACCTCGACGGTGAGAAACCGGTCCCAGCCGCCCTCGGACGCTTCAATCAGAATGTCGCCTTCGACGGGTGCCTGCGCATTCGCCGCGAACACACTCGGATGCGCCAGACCGACGGACACGACCAATGGCCATCCCCTTGGCAGGGATGAAATCTTGGAGCCGACGATGAGCTTGGGGGACGCGGCAGCGGGTGCTCCGGCAGCCGCACGTTGCTCGGCACCCGACTGAGCCCATCCCGGGACCACGGCCAGAACCACCACAAGGAACCAGCCTCGAAGAAAAGCCGTACGCATAGATGCCCCCGCCCCAAGAAGACAGGGTGCAAGCCATTGATGCAATGGGGATTACGGAATACCCACGACGGGCCTCAGGGCTCGATGGCCATACCCGCCACGCCCTCGAAGCGGACGGTACTGCCCTTGCGGATGCCCACCTTCTCCGTCCAGCCGCCGGGCACCTCCAGCACGTACTGGCTGGGTACGCCCACGGAGCGAGACTCCAGTGAGCGAGGCACCGCGCGCGACACGATGCCCGCCACGCGCAGTTCGGACGTGATGAAGATCATGTCCAGCGGGATGAGCGTGTTGCGCATCCAGAACCCCTGGACCTCTTCGTGGGGGAAGAGGAAGAGCATGCCCTTCCCCTCCGCCAGCTCCTTGCGCCACATCATGCCCCGGGCACGTGTGCCCGCCGTCGCGGCGATCTCCACCTCCACCCGGTGGACGCCACCGAAAGCGTCCTCCAGCCGCACATGCCCACGCGGAAGCGGCTGCATGACGTAGTCCTCGGCGGTGACGTCGGTGACGCGTGGCCGGGGCTCGGCCGCCTTCGGCGTGGCACGAGGCGCGCTGCCCTGCGCCTCCTGCTGGCAGGCCGATGCCAGCAACGGCACCGCCACCACCATCCACCGAAGGCCGTGCTTCATGAGTGCGAGTGCAACGGCTTGTTGAGCAGCTTCTCCGTCAGCTCGCCACCGAGACTGTCGGACATCAGCCCTTCCACCACCGTCTCGAACTCCACCCGCTGCGCTTCACTGCTGTAGATGAAACGGATGCCCATGCCGGGCTCGTCCGCGTCCGCCTTGGACCAGACGACCTCGCCCAGCAACTCGAAGGGGGCCTCCCGATGTGGCACCGTCAGCTTGAAGAGGAAGCGCGTGCCGATGGGCAGCGGCTTCTTCGTCTTGATGAACGTGCCACCCTTGCTGATGTTCTTCGTGTAGTCCGCGAAGAACGAGTTGAGCTTCTTGTAGTCGACCTTCAGCTCGATGGGCGCGCGCCCGTTCTGGCGGTGCTCTGGACCTGTCTTCTGTTCGGACATGCTGGCCGGGAGTATAGGAGAGGCCATGCGGCAAGTCCTCACCCGCGCCTCTGGCCTGTTGCGTCGCCCTGCCGTCCTGGCCACCGTCCTCCTGCTCGCGGGCGGGGGCTCGGCGCTCGTCCTGGTCCCCCTCTTTGGCGTCCCCGGCTTCGAGCTGAGCCTGGCCCTCTCCATCGCCGTCGGCCTGCTCGGTGGGGGGATGGGCATCGCCGCGGCCGCCCAGGAGCGTCGCATCCTGCTGGGCACCGCTCCGACGCCACCAGGCGCCCTCCGGCCCCAGACGCCCAGCGGCGCGGTGGGCCGGGCCCTGGGCACCGCCCTGCTCCTCAACGTCGGCGTCCTGGTGCCCCCCTTCCTGGTGGCCACCCTCTTCGCCTGGCTGCGCACCGCGTGTGACCCGTTCGCACTGGTGGGCTTCTATCCGATGCTCACCCTCCCCTCGGCCGCGCTGGCCGCCTCCGCGGGCGTGCTGTGCGGCTTCACCGCCGAGCGCCCCCGCCGGGCCGTGGGGCTGTACGCCCTCCTCATCCTCGTCTCTGCCATCCCCACCGCGTGGCCCATCATCGCCGGGCCCCAGGTGTTCGCCTTCAACCACTTCCTGGGTCACATGCCCGGGCCCCTCTACGACGAGGCCCTGGGTGTCTCCGCCGCGCTCGGCTGGTTCCGCTTGGAGACGCTGCTGTGGGTCACCGTGCTCGCGGGGCTCACCTGCGCCCTGCTGGACCTGGGCACCGGGCGCCTTCGCCGCACCGGCCTGCGCCGCGCCCCCCTGGCCGCCCTGGTGCTGCCCCTGGCCGCCATCGCCTTCATGGAGGTGCGCGGCCCCGCCCTGGGCCTGCGGATGACGGATGCGTGGCTCACGCGGGAGCTCGGCGGCCTGCGGGAGACTGAACACTTCGTCTTCCACTACTGGCAAGGCAAGCCGCGCGAGGACGTGGACCGCTTCGCGCGGGACTTGGAGTTCCGCTGGGCCCAGACGCGGCACTTCCTGGGCGTGGCCCCCACCGAGCCCATCCACGTCTGGCTCTACCGCGACGAGCATGAAAAGCAGCGCCTGGTCGGCGCCGGCCGCACCCAGTTCGCCAAGCCCTGGCGCCACGAGTTGCACATCCAGGACCGGCCCTTCCCCCACTCCGTGCTCCACCATGAGCTGGCGCACGTCATGGCGGCCCCCGCGGGCAGCGGCCCCTTCCGCGTCACCACCCGGCTGGGCGTCTGGCCGCTCATGGGCGTCATCGAGGGGTTCGCCGTCGCCGCGGACGGACCGGTGCAGGGCGACCTCACGCTGCACCAGTGGGCGGCGGGCATGCGCAGGCAGAAGCTGGCGCCGGACATGCGCAAGCTGATGGGGCCGCAGGGCTTCTACCAGTCGGCCCCCGCGCGCGCGTACACGGTGGCGGGCTCGTTCCTGCGCTACCTGGCGGACACCTATGGCGCGGACCGGCTGCGGGCCGTGTATGCCCATGCGGACTTCGACGCCGCATACGGCCGTCCCTTGGGAGAGCTCGTCACCGAGTGGGAGCAGTACGTGGACGCGCTCCCCCTGGACGAAGCCTCCGTGGCGAGAGCCTTCGCGCGCTTCCGCACCGGCAGCCTCTTCACCCGCGCCTGCGCTCGCGAGGTGGCGCGACTGTCGGACTCCGCCCGGCAGGCGCTGGCGAGTGACCCCGAGGACGCACTGGAGCGCTACCGCCGCGCTGGCGAGCTCCAGCCCGAAGAGCCTGGCTTCCGCATTGGTGAGGCCGTCGCCCTGTCCCAGTTGGAGCGCTACGCGGACGCGGACGCCGTGCTCGCCGAGGTGGGCGAACGCATGAAGGGCCAGGCGGTGTTGGAGGCGGAGGTGGCCATGGCGCGGGCGGACGTCGCGCTGCGCCGCGACCAACCCGGCGAGGCCCGCCGATTCCTCGACACCGTGCTGTCGAAGGACGCCGGGCCGGAGCTGACGCGCACCGCCCAGGTGAAGCTCGCCGCCATGGAGGACGCCGTGCGCCAGGCCCCCATCGAAGCGTACTTCCGGGCCGGCCAGGACGAGGTGCGTCTGCTGATCCTCGCGCGCGCCCTGGCCACGGTGCCCACGGACCCGTTCCTCAACTACCTCATGGGGCGCCGGTTGCAGCAGGTGGGCTCGCCCGTGCTGGCCACGGGCTACCTGCAACAAGCCCTGGCGGCGGAAGGCCTGCCGGAAGCGCTCCGCCGCGAAGCCCTGCGCATGCGGGTGGAGTCCGCCTACCTGTCAGGAGACTGCGGCGCGGTGCGGCACGAGGTCGGTGCACTACCGGACTTTGGCGCCGCCTTCCGGGCCGCCGCCGACGAGTGGCGGGAGCGCTGCGACTTCGAGGAGAAGACCTTCCGTGGACTGCTGGTGCCACGACAGGCTTTCCGCTAGCCACGCTTTTCGGCTAGGCAGGCAGCCAGACAGCGGTGACGTGCCAGCCTGGCAAGGAGGACGTGGATGCGTTTCGAGTCGCGGCATCGGATTCAGGGGACGGTGGATGAGGTGGAGCGCGCGCTCCTCGACGAGCGGTACTTCGAGTTCCTCCTCAAGCACCACGGCGTGCTGCTGGAGCTGCAGCCCCTGGAGGTGAAGCCGGACGGAGACGTCGTGCGCCGCCGCGTGCGCTACCGCCCCAAGCCCGTCATCGAGAAGATTGGCCCCAAGACGGTGCCCCCGGAGTGGTTCGCGTTCATCGAGACGTCCACCTATGACAAGCGCCGCAAGGAGCTGACGTTCGAGAACGTCCCCACCTCGAACAAGATCTCCAAGATGCTGGTGAACACCGGCACCATGCGCTTCCGCGACGTGGGCGGCGGCCAGACGGAGCGGGTGATGGACGGTGAAATCGCCCTCAAGCTGCCCTTCCTCCTCAAGCCGTTGGGGCTCATCGCGGAGAAGGTCATCCAGTCGGAGGGCCTGAAGATTCTCGACAACGAGGTGCCGGTGCTCAACCGGTTCATCGCCGAGGTCATCCGCCCCGGTTAGTCGTCTTCCCGCCTCCGGCGGGGCCTGGGAATGGGTTGACTTCCGTTGGGTTGTCCCAATAAGGCCCCGCCATGCTCAAACGCTTCCTCGCCTTCAGCGTCCTGTCCCTGCTGGCCGCCTGCGCCCCGAAGCGCATCCCCGGCACGGACATCGTCGACAACTCCGACACGCGCGCCATTCTCGCGGTCATGGAGGAGTACCGCACCGCGCTGGAGGCCCGGGACGCCCAGGCCATCCAGAAGCTCGTCTCGCCTTCGTTCCAGGACGACGGCGGCACGCCGAACGACCCCAGCGACGACCTGACGGCGCAGAACCTGGTGCCCTACCTGGAGCGGGTGTTCCCCCGCATCCAGGGCCCTCGCATCGAGCTGAACATCCGCCGCATCCAGGTCGGTGACGGCGTGGCCGCCGCCATCTACTACTGGAACGCCTCCTGGCGGATGCCGTCGCTCCACTCGCGCCCGATGAAGGAGTCCGAGCTGGAGCAGATGGTGCTGCGCAAGGAAGACGGCACCTGGAAGATTCTCACCGGCATCTGACGCCGTCGGGCCCTCACAGGCCCAACAGCGCGGCGAAGCCCTCGGGCCCCATGGCATTCAATGCCCGGGCCCGGTTGAGGTAGGTGCGGTAGTCCTTGCGCACCAGCTTGTCCGCCGGCAGCGGGGACAGGTGGTAGTCGCGGATGCGGCTCGCCGTGAAGCGCACCGCCCCGTAGAGCGCATGGCCGAAGAGGTTCGTGCGCTCCACCGCGGAGAGCGGCCGGACGTCCATGTAGCCGCGAATGAAGGCCCGGCACAGCTCCGGCAGGTAGTGCCCGCCGTCGAAGCACCAGGCATTGAGGGTGATGGCCACGTCCAGGCCGTAGTCCTCCCGGCACGCCATCTCGAAGTCGAAGAAGGCGCCCACGCGGTCCCCCAGCCACTTCACGTTGTCCATGAAGAGGTCCGCGTGGATGACGCCGCGAGGCTCCAGCCCCTGCCGCGCCGTGCGCGACGTCTCCATGTCGCGTTGCAGCTCACGCGCCACGGCCGCCAGCTCCGCGTCCGGGTGCGCCACCAGCGCCTCCAGCCAGCCGCTCACCGTCTCCGGTCCGTAGGGATTCTCCCGCGAGCCGGAGAAGGACTCCGTGTCGCGGTGCAGCTTGCCCAGCTCCGCGCCCAGCCGCTCCAGGTGGTCGGTGGTGAGGGCCGGGTGGCGCAGCTCCTCGCCCGGCAGCCAGCGGAAGACGCTGACACGGCCGCCCTCCAGCTCCAGGAAGGTCGCGCCGTCACGCGTCGTCAGCTGCACGGGCCCGGGGAAGTGGTACGCGGCCAGGTGCGCGAGCAGCGCGGATTCGAAGCGCAAATCGTCCGCGGAGCGCACCGTGGTGTGGCGCACGAAGTAGCGCCCGCTCTGCGTCTCCACGCGGTGGTTGGTGTTGATGGAGCCCTGGGGAATGGGCGTCACCTCACGCAAAGCCCCGAGCCCGAATGCCTCCGCGACCCGCTCGAATGCCTCGCGGGGTAGCGCCGTGTGTACCGCCATACCTCTGACCTCCCACGTCCGTGTTCACGCCGCCGCCCCCCGTTGACAGTCGAGGGGACCGTTCCTATCTGAGCGCGGCTTCTATACCCGGCACTACGGCCGGCGCACATCCAACTCCAGCGCGGGGGACAGGTCCATGGGCACCGAAGGGCGCAAGGACTGGCAGCGGCGCGAAAGCCTCACCAGCGCGCTGGTTCAGGTGGGCGTGGTGGCGGTGCTGCTCGCGGGCGCGGTGGTCTTCTTCGTCCACCGAGGCACCGTCCGCAAGCAGACGGAGGAACACCTGCGCGCGGCCCGCACGGCCGCCATGCGTGGCAACCCCGCTGACTTCGCCCGCGCGATGACCGAGCTGGAGGCCCTGTTCCAGCTCGACGCCGAGGCCCGTGACGCCCAGGCCCTGGCCGCCGACATCCAGACGGTGCTGTGGCTGGAGCACCGGCAGCCCGGCGCGGACGCCAAGGCCCGCGAGCACCTCGCCCGCGCCGCGCAGTTGGAGTCCCAGTCCGGCGAGCGCTACGGCGCCCACGCCCTACATCTGCTGGCCGCGGGCAAGTCCGCCGAGGCGGAGCAGTACCTGGCCGGGCTCGAGGCCCGCGGCGCCAACAACGCCCGGCTGACGCTGGCCCGGGCCCTGGCGCTCCAGGCGCGCGGCGACCTTCCCGGCGCGAGGCAGGCCTTCGCTCGCGCGGCGGAAGCGTCCTGGCGCGATCCCCGCTTCACCACCGCGTACGGCGAGGCCCTGATGGATGAAGGCCAGTACCCGCAGGCGGTGGAGGCCTTCGCCAAGGCCACCAGTGTCAACCCGGACCACCTGCTGGCCCGCGTGTCCACCGCGCTGGCCCACACCTACCAGGGGCGCAAGCTGGAGGAAGCGCAGCAGGTGCTCTCCGGCGTGGAGGCCCGGGGCGCGGAGCTGACGCCCGGACTGAAGGCCCGCGCGGGCGCGCTGAAGGCGGAGCTGGCGCTGGCCCGCGGCGCGCCCGACGAGGCCCTCTCCGCCGCGGACGAAGCGCTGAAGGCCGTTCCCGATGAGCACTACGCCCTCTTCGCCCGAGCCCGAGCCCTGGCGGTGAAGCGTGACGCCCAGGCGCGCGCGGCCTTCGAGGCGGCCGTGGCCCGGCGCCGCAATGCCCCCCTGCTCTACCTGGACGGTGCGCGGGCGCTGCAGACCGCCGGTGACACCGACGGCGCGGTGGCCCTGCTGGACGCGTACGAGGCCACCTTCGGTCCGGTGCAGACCACCACCCCGGACGGCAAGAAGGCCGGCCTCTTGGAGAAGGACAGCCGCTACTGGCTGGCGCGCGGCGGCGTGCTGGAGGCCGCCTCCCGTCAGGACGATGCCCTGGTCGCCTACGACAAGGCCCTGGCGGCGCGCGGCGTGGACCTGGCCCAGGCGCAGTACGCCAAGGGCGCGCTGCTGCTGGCGCGCAAGGACTACGAGGGAGCCCGCCCCCTGCTGGCCGCCGTGGCACCCGACAGCGGCGCGGGCACGATGGCGGAGGCCTACACCGCCATGGGGGACCTGCTCTTCGCGCAGGGCGAGCACGCCGCCGGCTGCCAGCACTACTTCTTCGGCCTCGCACGAGCCCAGGCACAGGGCGCGCCCCGCGAGGCGCTGGCCGAGCGCGTGGAGGACATCCGCAAGCGGCTGGAGTCCGCCGGCCAGGCCAGCATGGCCAAGGCCTGGAAGGCGGAGTCGAGCTCGCTCCTAGAGTAGGTCGGTGGGGCTGATGGACTCCGGGCGGGCGCGCACCACGCGCCACTCGCCGTCCTCTTCCTTCTCGAAGGCGCCTTCGATGAGGTAGGCGTTCAGCACGCTGTCGGCGGCCAGGTCCTCCACCTTCTCCGCCTGGGAGCGGCCGAAGATGAAGCGCGCCTGGAACTCCCCTTCCGAGGGCGACACCTCGCGCACCTCCAGGTTCGTCACGAAGACGCGCACCCACTGGCCCCGCAGCACCTGCGCGGTGAGGATGCCGCGCACGTCCTTCTTCGACCAGCCGCCCTGCCCGTTGGAGCGGAAGCGCTCGGAGACGTGCTCCATCACCCCGCCCACGTCCTTCGCCTCCGCGGCGCGCGTCATCACCACCACCTGGCGGCGGATGGCCTCCTCCACGGTGAGCTGCTGCCGCGGCCAGAAGTACAGCACCGCGCCGGCCGCCAGCAGCGCCAGCACACCGCCCACCACCTGAGAGCGCGTCACGTTCACCATGGCCCCTCTCACGCGGCCTCGGGCTCGAGCACCAGTTCGTCCGCGTCGATGATTTCCGCGGGCCGCAGCGCCTCGCCAATCTGCTTCAGCCGGCGGTCCGACAGCTGCTCCAGGTACGTGCGGATGTCCGGAACGGCCGTCACCAGCTCGTGGAAGGCCGCGCGCTCCAGGAAGGCCGCCGCCGTCTTGCGCGCCGCCGCCACCGTGGCCGTCGCGCGCAGGCCCGTCAGCAGGGAGATTTCGCCCGCGACCTCGCCCTCGCGCAGCATGCCCAGCGTCACCACGCCGCCCGCCGGGTCCTCCTTCTGCACCACCAGCTCACCGGCCAGCACCAGGAACAGCCCCGGCGAGTGCTCGCCCTCCACCAGCACCTTCTCCCGGGCCTGGAGCGCCCGGAAGGCGAAGCGCCGCAGCAGCGCGCCCCGCTCCGACTCCGGCATCGTCTGGAACATGGGCGAGGTGGCCATCAGGTTGCGCGCCATGCGCTGCTGCGCGAAGTCCGCCAGCACCTGCGGCACCGCGGGGTGGCTCTTGGCGACCGCGTTGAGGTGCTCGCGGCGAATCTCGAAGACTTCCGTGTCCGACACCGCGGACACCGTCGCCGTGGGCGGAGCGCCCGTCAGCAGCGCGATTTCACCGAAGATGGAGCCGCCGCCGAGGAAGCCCAGCGTGCGCGCCTCGCCCTCCATCTGTCGCGTCACCTCCGCCTTGCCGGCGACCAGGACGTAGAGGGAGTCGGCGGGCTCGCCCTCGCGGCTCACCGCCTCCTCCGGCTTCACCCGGCGCCACGCCATCAGCCGCACCAGGTCCACGAAGGCATCCCGGTCCAGCTCCGCGAACAGCGGCAACGGCGGACGGCTGTTGGGGTCCGCGGCGCCGCCCGGGTCCGTCGCGGCCAGCACTTCGATGGCGCGGCTGGACAATTCCTCGCCCTGCAGCCCCATCAGGTCCGTCTCCACCTTGCCGTCGTAGAGGGTTTCGGGCGGCAGCGGCGGAGGTACCACCGCGCGGCCCGGCGCGTTGCGCACCGCGCGCGAGTGCACGCGAAACAGCGTCTCCTTCAGGCGCCGCTCGTTGGGCGCCAGGTCCAGCGCCAGCTTGCACGCGGCCATGGCGGACAACAGGTAGTCCCGGCGCAGCAAGCCCTCCGCGCAGGCGTGGTAGGCGGTGACGGCGCGCTCACGCTCGCCCAGCTCCGCCAGGCAGCGCGCGGCCAGCATCCGCGAGCGGTGGTCCGCGGGGACGCGGCGAACCGCCTCGGCGAACACGGCCAGGGCTCGCTCGAACTGGCGCTCCTCGATGAGGTCCATCCCGAGCTCACGCAGCGACGACTCGTTCATCCCTTTTCTCCCCGGCAAATCATGTTCGGCCCGCCGCCACTCACGGCTGGAGCTCGCTCAGATACATCTCCGCCTTGCGCTTGACGTCGGAGCCTTCCGAGGCCGTCTCGATGACGACCTTGAACATCTCCGCCGCAGCCTTCGGATCCCTGTCCCGCTGGATGTAGGCCCGGAGGAAGAGTTCCTCCGCCTTCTTCTGCAGGTTCTCCAGTCCTTCACGCGCCCGCCCGTCACCCGGGTTGAGGCGCAGCGCCTCGCGGAAGTGCGAGCCGGCCGCGCCCAGGTCGCCCTTCTTCAGCGCGCTCTGCCCCGCCGCCAGCGATGACGACGCGAGCTGTTCATCGATGGTGTTCCCCAACGAGCCCCGGAAGCCAATCTGGCGGTACAGCTCCGCCGCGCGCCGCAGGGGCTTCGCCGCCGCCTCCAGCGAGTTGGCGTCCAGCTTCTTCTGCCCGTCCTCCAGCGCGCGCCGGAACTGGGGAATCAGACGCTTGAGGGCCAGGGCCCGGTCCTTCACGTCCTTGTCCGCCCGGTACTTGTCCGTCACCCGGTCGCACTCCAGGACGGCGCGCTGGTAGTCACCGCCGTTGAAGCGGCGCTCCACGTCGGAGAAGGCCTCGGCGATGAACTCCTTGCGCTTCTCCTTGGCCACCTCCGCCGCGCGGGCGTTGGCGTTGCGGGTGCGGCGCGACGCATCCTGGGCCTCCTTCGCCAGCTCGGCCTCCAGGTCCGTCAGCTTCACCTCGTAGGCCGGCCGGTTCAGCGGGGGCAGCTGTGCGATGAGCGGGCGAATCGTCTCCGGGTCGCGCGAGGCGAAGGACTCCTCCACCTGCTGGAGCCGCCAGGCGATGTCCTTCTCCTCCAGCTCCGTCGCCAGCTTGCGGCGGATGTCATCCGTCTTCGCCGTGCCCTGCGGCGTCGCCTCCAGCTTCGCGCGCGCCTCGTCGAACTGCTTCTCCTCGATGAGGGTGCGGACGGCATCGAGCGAGGTCATCACCTCCAACTGCGTGCGCGCGCCCCGGGCCAGGTTGTCCGCGTCGATGCCCGGCACCAGCTTCTCCGCCTCGCCGACGAGGCGGACGGCGTTGGCGAAGTCATCCGCGCGCACGGACTCGCGCGCCTGCTGCATCAACACCTTCGCCTTCTCCACCTTCGGGTCCGGCGGAGGCGGAGGCGGAGGTCCGGACGGAATCAGCATCAGCCCGACGACCAGCACCACCACCAACGCGCCACCACCGCCGATGAGCGCCTTCTGCTTGCCCGTCAGTCCACCGCTGTTCGACCGCGTCGGCGTGCTGCGGATGGGTGGACGGGGCCGGGGCACGGCCACCCCGCCCTTGGCGCCGGAGTTCTCCTTGAGCGAGTCAGGCAGCTTGTAGTTGGCGTTGGTGGCCTCGTTGAAGCGTGGGTCGTTCGGATCCACCTCGCTGCCACGCGCGGCGGCCTGGTTCTTCCGCTTCTCCTCCGCCTCGCGGGCGGCCGCCTCGCGCTCGCGCTTCTCCTCCGCCTCGCGGGCCTCCGCCTGGGCGCGCAGCTCCTTGATCTGCTCCGATTCGTCCACGAAGCGCAGGCGCGTCTTGCCCATGGAGATTTCGTCTCCATGCTTCAGCAGACACTCGTCCACGCGCTGGTCATTGACCTGGGTGCCACTGACGCTGCCCAGATCCCGCATCACCACGCCGGCCTGGCCGTACACCAGCTCCAGGTGCCGGCGGGACACAGACTGGTCCTCCAGCACGAAGTCGCAGTCCTTGTTGCGGCCCACCACCATGCGCACGCTCTGGAAGCGCTTCTTGCGGCCCTTGTCCGGGCCGTCCAGCACCATCATCTGCACCGGCGGGCCGGCGCGCGTGGCGTCCGCGTTGTCGTCTTCGTCCTCGTCGCGGGAGCGCCGCTCCTCCTCCACGGACTCGATGGAGGCCACGCGCGTCTCACCCGTGCGGGAGCGGCCCGGTGACTCCTCACCATAGAGGTCCGGGTTGGGCGGCCCATCGTCTGGGTAGCCGTCCTCCCCGAATGCGGGGGCGGCGAAGTCCTCGTCCTCGGACGCGGGACTGCGCCGGGAGGGGGACTTCAGGGAGTCTGGGTCCTCACCCGCAGCACCACCGGAACGGCCGGCACCAGAACGGGAAGAGGGAGGAGGACGAGGAGGCATGGGGTGGGTTCCAGTCTCGAAGCGCCCGGCATCTTAGAGCGCCGTCTCCATGGTGGGAATGCGGACAGGCCGCGGATCAGGGAAAGAACAGGGGCCCTTGAGCGTTGCTCCTGGCGGCGCCCCCTCCTATGTAGGCTGTCACATACCCCATCGTCTTCACTGCGGGAGTCCCGAAATATGCCCCGAGCGTCTGCGCCCTCGAAGCGCGCCCCCTCCTTGAAGCTGGCCCCACCAGTGGCCTGGCGGCCCACGCCCGCCGCCCTGCTGCCCCAGCCGCTGGTCGAGCGCCTGCTCGCCGTGGCCATGGAGCGTGGGGGCGACTTCGCGGAGGTGTACGTCGAGCGCACGCTCACCACGGCGGTGCGGCTGGAAGAATCCCGCATCAAGAGCGCGCAGACGGGCCTGGTCCAGGGCGTGGGCGTGCGCGTCATCTCCGGCGGCAAGGTGGGCTACGCCTTCTCCGACGACTGGGATGAGTCCGCGCTGCTGCGCGCGGCCTCCACGGCGGCCATGATTGCCCAGGGCGGCGGCGCCGAGCGCAGCTTCCCCGTGCGCCGCGCCGCGGTCCCCAGCCACTACCACGTCAGCACCCCGCTGATGGACGTGGAGGTGTCGCTGAAGACGGGCCTGCTCATGCGCGCCGACAAGGCCGCCCGCGCCTTCGACGCGCGGGTGAAGCAGGTCAACGGCGGCTACGTGGACCAGACCCGGCGCATCGCCGTGGCCAACACCCACGGGCGCTACACCGAGGACACCCAGGACCTGTGCCGGATTTCGGTGATGGTGGTGGCCCAGGGCAAGGGCGGCGAACAGCGCACCGGCATGTACGGCGGCGGCGGACGCGTGCCCTTCAGCCACTGGGACACCTTCTCCCCGGAGGACGTGGCCCGGGAAGCGGCGCGTCAGGCGGTCGCCACGCTGGGCGCGGTGGACTGCGTGGCCGGCCCGCAGACGGTGGTGCTGGCGCCGGGCTGGAGCGGCATCCTCCTGCACGAGGCGGTGGGCCACGGCCTGGAGGCGGACTTCATCCGCAAGGGTACCTCGCTGTTCGCTGGGAAACTGGGTGAGAAGGTGGCGTCCGACCTGGTCACCATCATCGACGACGGCACCGTGTCCAGCGGGCGCGGCTCCATCAACATCGACGACGAGGGCAACCCCGGAGAGCGCAAGGTCCTCATCGAGAACGGCGTCCTCAAGGGCTACCTCTACGACAGCCTCAACGCGCAGCTCATGGGCCAGCGCAGCACCGGCAGCGGGCGCCGCGAGTCCTTCAAGCACCTGCCCATGCCCCGCATGACGAACACCTTCCTGGCCCCGGGTGACCACGCCCCCGAGGACATCCTCAAGGAGGTGAAGCGCGGCCTGTACTGCGCCACCTTCGGCGGTGGGCAGGTGGACATCACCAACGGCAACTTCGTCTTCGAGGTCAGCGAGGCCTATCAAATCGAGGACGGCAAGCTGGGCCGTCCCGTGAAGAACGCGACGCTCATCGGCGTGGGGCCGGAGGCGCTGAAGAACGTGTCACGCGTGGGCTGCGACCCCATGCCGGACCCGGGCATGGGCGTATGCGGGAAGAATGGCCAGTCCATGCCCGTGGGCGTGGGGCTGCCCACCGTGCGCATCGACAACATCACCGTTGGCGGAACCAAGGTCGCCTGAGAGAGAGCACCAACCATGGACTACCAGCAGCTCGCGAAGAGAATCGTCCAGCGCGCCAAGCGCAAGGGTGCTCGTCAGGCGGAGGCCTTCCTGGAGGTAGGCCGCCAGAGCAAAGTGCGCGTGCACCAGGGGCAGATTGAAGACCTCACCCAGTCCACCAGCAAGGGCGTGGGCGTGCGCGTGGTGCTCAAGGACCGCCTGGGCTTCGCCTATACGTCCGACTTCGAGCCCTCCGCCGTGGACCACATCGTGGACCAGGCACTGAAGCTGGCCGAGTTCTCCGCCCCCAGCAAGCTCAACGGCTTGCCCTCCGGCAAGGACTTGGGCCGCTTCGGGGACACCGGCCTGCTTTTCGACACGAAGGTGGCCGAGCTTCCCGGGGACTGGAAGATCAAGACGGCGCTGGAGGTGGAGAAGGCGGCCCGGGCGGAGGACTCGCGCATCATCGCCTTCAACGGCGTGGGCGCCGGGGACTACGTGTCCGAGGTGTACATGGCCTCCACCGAGGGCGTGACGGGCGCGTACTCCGGCACCTACGTGTACCTGTACGCCGCGCCGGTGGCCTCCGACGGCAACGGGCTCCAGACAGGTTATTGGATGGACTACCGCCGCTTCCTGGATGACCTGGACGGGCCGGAGTCCATCGGCCGGGAAGCCACGCGCCGCGCGGTGCGGATGCTGGGCGCGAAGCGGGTGAAGACGCAGCAGGTGCCCGTGTTGTTCGACCCGCAGGTGGCCGCGTCCTTCGTGTCGGACGTGGCGGGCGCGGCGGACGGCAACGCCGTGTACCAGAAGGCCAGCCTCCTGGCCCCGCTGCTGGGTAAGCGGCTGGCGGGCGCGCACGTCACGCTGGTGGATGACGGCCTCATGCCGCGCGGACTGGCCACCGCGCCCTTCGACGGCGAGGGCGTGCCCACGCGGCGTACCCCCATCATCGAGCAGGGCGTGCTCAAGTCCTTCCTCTACGACGCGTTCACCGCTCGCAAGGCGAAGGCGCGCACCACCGGCAACGCGTCACGCAGCTACAACGGGCTGCCCGCCATCGGCACCAGCAACCTGTACCTGGAGGCGGGCACGAAGTCGCCGGAGGAGCTGCTGCGCGAGGTGGACAGCGGCTTCTATGTCACCGCCCTGCTCGGCCACGGCACCGACCCGGTGACGGGCGAGCTGTCCGCGGGCGCCAACGGCCTGTGGATTGAGAAGGGCGAGCTGACGCACCCCGTGCAGGAGGTGACGGTGGCGGGCAACCTGCTGCAGATGCTCAAGGACCTGGACGGCGTCGGCAGCGACCTCCAGTTCCGCAGCGGCACGGTGGGCGCGCCCACTGTCCGCTTCCGGCAGCTCACCGTTTCAGGCGAGTAGCCCACCCTTCCACGTCCCCCTACCGTGCGCCGGCGGGGGGACGTGTCAGGGCCTCCTCGTAGAACGCTTCAAGCAGCACGAGGAGGGTGCAGCCCATGGCAGCGAAGTCCGCACGCAAGTCCCCCGCCGTGAAGAAGGCGGCCACGCCACGCAATCCCCGCCGCAAGAAGGCGGCGCCGAAGTCCCGGGGCCTGTCCCCCGCGGAGGTGGCCAGCGACTCGGTGGAGTACCCCACGGAGCTGCTGGAGGCGGTGCGCGAGGACGGCGGCGAGGTGCTCGGCGTGTACCGCGACCCGCTGGGCGGCCACCCGGTGGTGTTCTCCGTGCTGCCCATCGACAAGGTGGAGCCCACGCCCTACCAGCGCGACGTGTCCGAGCCCCACGTGAAGCGGCTGGCCAGCGCCATGGAGCGGTTGGACCGCTTCCTGGACCCCGTCATCGCCGTGCGCAAGGACGGCCGGTACTGGACGCCCAACGGAAACCACCGCCTCAACGCCAGCCGCCTTCTGGGCGCCAAGGCCATTGTCGCCCTGGTGCTGCCCGAGGAGGACGTGGCCTACCAGATTCTGGCCCTCAACACGGAGAAGGCCCACAACCTCAAGGAGCGCTCGCTGGAGGTCATCCGCATGTACCGCGGACTGGTGGGCGCGGAGCGCAAAGGGCCGGAGACGGCCTTCGCCCACCTCTTCGAGGAGCCTTCCTTCATCACCCTGGGCGCCGCCTACGAGCAGCGCCCCCGCTTCTCCGCGGGCGCCTACCACCCCTTCGTGAAGGTGGTGGAGGACTTCCTCGACACGCCCCTGGAGGACGCCCTGCCCCTGCGCGAGGCCCGGGCCCGGCGGCTGCTGGAGCTGGACGACGCCGTGGTGTCCGTGGTGGACGCCCTCAAGGCGCGGGGCCTCCAGAGCCCGTACCTCAAGAACTTCGTCGTCGCCCGCATCAACTTCCTGCGCTTCCGCAAGGATGGCGGGAAGCCGGACTTCGACGCCACCGTGGACCGGATGCAGGCCAGCGCCCGGAAGTTCAACGTCGACAAGGTGCGGCGCGAGGACATTGGCCGGATGGGCGGCGGGCCGCTGGAGCCGGACGAGGAATCCGCTTAAGGGAACACGATTTGCAGGAGGTTGCGCCCAACATGACATCCCCCACGGTCCTGGTCGTCGACGACGACCGCGCGAACCTCGACTCGGTCATCCGCATCTTCCAGCGTGAGGGCATGGCCACGCTGGCCGCCGCCAACGGCACGGAGGCGCTGGAGCTGCTGCGCCGGCCGGAGGTCGCCGCCATGGTGACCGACCTGATGATGCCCAACATGGACGGCCAGGAGCTGCTGCGCGCCGCGCGTGCCATCCGCCCGGACGTGGAAGTGGTGCTGATGACGGCCTACGGCACGGTGGAGACGGCCGTGGCGGCCATGAAGGACGGCGCCTACGACTTCATCACCAAGCCCCTCAAGCGCCACGCACTGGTGAAGGCCATCCAGAAGGCGCTGGAGAAGCGAGCGCTGGTGGCGGAGAACCAGTCGCTCAAGGCGAAGCTGGCGGAGATGAACGCAGCGGGTGGGCGCTCCATGGTGGGCCAGTCCCCCGCCTTCCGCGCCATGCTGGACACCATCCGCCAGGCGGCTCCCTCCACCGCCACGGTGCTGCTGCTGGGTGAGTCCGGCACGGGAAAGGAGCTGGCCGCGCGCTCCGTGCACGAGTTCTCCCAACGGGTCCGCGGGCCCTTCGTCGCCGTCAACTGCGGCGCGCTGCCGGAGAACATCCTGGAGGCGGAGCTCTTCGGCGTGGAGCGCGGCGCCTTCACCGGCGCGGTGGCCCGGCGAGAGGGCCGCTTCGAGCGTGCCCACGGTGGCACCCTCTTCCTGGACGAAGTCGGTGAGATGCCACTGCCCGCCCAGGTGAAGCTGCTCCGCGCGCTGGCCGAGGGCGAAATCGAGCGGCTGGGTGGCACGCAGACGGTGAAGGTGGACGTGCGCCTCGTCGCCGCCACCAACAAGGACCTGCAGAAGGAAGTGGCCGAAGGCCGCTTCCGCGAGGACCTCTACTACCGGCTCAACGTGGTGGAGATTCGCGTGCCCGCGCTCGCCTCGCGCCGCGAGGACATTCCCCTGCTGGCGGACGCCTTCCTGCGTCGCTTCGCCGCCAAGAACGGCAAGGTGCTGCGCGGCTTCTCCCAGGAGGCGATGGGCGTGCTGGAGAACTACGCCTGGCCCGGCAACGTGCGCGAACTGGAGCACGCGGTGGAGCGCGCGGTGGTGCTGGCGCGCGGCGAGGTGCTGGAGGCCAGTGACCTGCCTGAATCCGTGCGCAAGGGCCCGCTGGGCTCAGCCGGACAGCTCGTCATTCCCATCGGGACGCCCATGGAGGAAATCGAGCGCCGGGTGATCCACGAGACGCTCCGTCACACCCGCGGAGACAAGACGCTGGCCGCACGGCTGCTGGGCATCGCCGCGCGGACCATCTACCGCAAGCTGGAGCGCGAGCAGTCCACCGGGGACGGCCCCACCGCCGCGCCTCCCGGCCCCGACACCGACGACTGACAGGGCGTCACACGGCCCCCCGCCTGCTTTTGACAATTTGTCTGGCGGGGTTTCGGAAGGCCCGTCACGCGTCAGGGGCGCCTGCTATTCCGGAATAATTCCAAGTGGTTGGCCGTAGGTCCTGTCTTGCCCGCCTGGCCCGCGATGGCACCTGGCTTGCTCAATGAGGGCCCGGCTTTCTCCCGGAAGCGTGATGGAACTCTTCTTTCGAAAATACTTTTGGACGGTGAACCTGGTGTTCATCCTGCTCGTCGGATTGCTGGCGGCGAGCACGGTGAACCTGTTCGTCGAGTCCGCCATCTCCCCGGTTCCCACCGGGGGGTCGTCCGCCCGCGCGCCTTCACAGCCGCGCCGCATCGAGACGGCGATGGCGATGCTCGACCTGGACCGTCTGTCACGGCTGACGGGCATCAAGCTCCCCGAACCCGAGCCCGAGGTTCAGGAGCCCGGCGGCGCTTCAGCGGAGGTGGACCCCAACGCCGCGCCCGTGAAGAGCGGTCTGCGGGTCAAGCTGCTCGGCACGCTGGTGGCGAGCAACCCCGACTGGTCCTTCGCCTCCATCCAGGACATGACGACGCAGCGTTCGCAGACCTACATGGTGGGCAACTCCCTGCAGGGAGCCACCGTGGAGAACATCGAGCGCGAGCGCGTCATCATCATCAACGGTGGCCGCCGCGAGTACATCGACGGCAATCCGGGTGACGGCGCCTTCGTGCCGCCCTCGCCCCCGGTGGCCCAGGCCAACACCGCGCCGCCCAGCGACGGCAGCGGCATCCGCGCCACCAGCGAGAACGAGTACGAAGTCCCTCGCGCGGAAATCGACAAGACGCTCAACAACCTCAACAACGTCGCCATGCAGGCGCGCATCGTGCCCGCGTTCAAGGACGGTCAGGCGGTGGGCTTCAAGCTCTTCTCCATCCGTCCGGACTCCATCTACTCCAAGATTGGCGTCCAGAATGGCGACGTCATCCGTCGCATCAACGGATTCGACCTCAACAGCCCGGAAAAAGCGCTGGAGGTCTATTCGAAGATGAAGGACGCAGCCCGCATCGAGATCGAGATCGAGCGCAACGGTGCGCCGATCCGCAAGTCGTACAACGTCCGTTAATCACCTCCGCAGCGCCCGCTCCTCCATGAAGACGCTCCCGTCCTGGATGCTCTGCCTGTGCCTCGCGCTCGCCGTTCCCGCGCAGGCCCAGCGCCGCTCACCGCCCACTGGTTCCGCCGGAGAGCGGACGATTTCCCCGCAAGGCACTGGCGCTACCGGCGCTGGTGACGCCAACGCGGGTCCCCGCCGCACGCCGACGTGCGAGGAGGCCCGCCGCAATGCCCGTTACGGCATCTACTTCGACAAGGTGGAGATCGAGAAGCTGGTCCAGACGGTCGCGGACGCCACCTGCCGCACCTTCATCCTGCCGGAGAACGTGCGCGGGAAGATCTCCATCATCGGCCCGGAGAATGGCCGGGTGGAGGTCAACGCGGACGCCTTCTACTCCGCCTTCCTCGCCTCGCTCGACGCCAACGGGCTCGCCGTCTATCAGTACGGCCGGTTCATGAAGATCGTCGACAAGCGCTCGGCGAAGCAGAACCCCATCCCGACCATCGTCGAGGACGGTGAGCCGTACACCACCAACGAGCAGATGGTGACCAAGCTGTTCCGCGTGCAGAACGTGGAAGTGGAGCCGCTGCGCGGCGTGCTCCAGCAGCTGGTGTCCAAGGACGGCGACACGATTCCGTACCCGCCCGACACCATCATCATCAACGACGTGGGCTCCAACATCCACCGCCTGGAGCGCATCATCCACCAGTTGGACACGCGCGCCGCCAGCGATGAGATGCGCATCATCCAGGTGCAGTACGCCTCCGCGCAGGACGTGGCCAACACGGTGCAGCGCCTCTTCGAGGCCAAGGGCGCCCGCCCCGGCCAGCCCGCCGCCACCGGGCGCAATGTGCCCCCCGCCGCGACGCAGGCCACGCCCCAGGCCGGCCAGGGCCAGGAGGGTGCCACCGGCGGTCCGGTGACGCTGTCGCAGATCATCCCGGACGAGCGCACCAACAAGCTCATCATCGTCGCCAGCCCCGCGGCCTTCGAGCGCATCCAGGACATCGTCGGGCAGATTGACATCCCCACCAGCGGCGGCGGACGCATCAACGTCTACTACCTGGAGAACGCCAACGCGGAGGAGCTGGCCAGCACGCTCCAGTCGCTGGCCCAGGGCACCGGCAACGCGCCCCGCGGCCGCACCCCGGTGCCGGCCCGTCCGCCGGGCGCCCCTGGCGGCCCCACCACGACGCAGGCGGCGGAGCTGTTCAGCGGCGAGGTGAAGATTTCGGCTGACAAGGGCAGCAACTCGCTGGTCATCGTCGCCAGCTCGGCGGACTACAAGAACATCGTCCAGGTCATCCAGCAGCTCGACAAGCCGCGCCGCCAGGTGTTCGTGGAGGCCGTCATCATGGAGGTCAACCTGGACCGCAACGCGCGGCTCGGCATGAACCTCCACAGCGGCTTCAGCCTGAGCACGTCGAGCGGCGATCAGGTGCCCGGCCTCATCGGCACCAACACCTCCGGCCAGGGCCTGCCGCCGTCCCTGTCGCTCACCAGCCTGGCGTCCTACGGCGGCTTCCTCGCCGGCATCCAGGGCCCCGTCATCCCCGCGCTGGAGAAGCTGGGCATCCCGGCCTTTGGCGTGGTGCTGCACGCCATGCAGCAGAGCTCGGACGTGAACGTGCTCTCCACGCCGCACATCCTCACCAGCGACAACGAGGAGGCGGAAATCACGGTGGGCCAGAACGTGCCCTTCCAGTCCGGCTTCAACCCGACCTCGCTGGGCTCGCTCGGGGCCGGCGTGGGCGCCGGCGGCGTCGCGGGAGGACTGGGCGGCGGCCTGCTGGGCGGCCTGGGTGGCCTGGGTTCGCTCTACGCCCCCATCACCCGTCAGAACGTGGAGTTGAAGCTGACGGTGAAGCCGCAGATCAACGAGAGCGACTACATCCGCCTGGTCATCAACCAGCAGACGGAGGAGATCGCCTCCACCGACCCGGTGCTCGGCCCCACCACGTCCCGCCGCAGCGCGAAGACGACGGTCATCGCGCGGGACCAGGAGACGCTGGTGATTGGCGGCATCATGCAGGACCGCACGCTGGAGAGCGTGTCCAAGGTGCCGCTGCTGGGTGACATCCCGCTGCTGGGCCACCTGTTCCGCGACACCACGCGCCGCAAGACGAAGACGAACCTGCTCCTCTTCCTGACGCCCTACATCATCCGGGGGCCAGAGGACTTCCGCGTCATCTTCGAGCGCAAGATGAAGGAGCGGCAGCAGTTCGTGGAGCAGTTCTACGGCCAGGTGCCCGGCTACGACGTGGCGGTGGACTTCAGCCGCAAGCCCGGTCCGCTGTCGCGCATGGGCCAGAAGGTGACGCAGGAGGAGCAGCGCGCGGAGAACGGCGGTCCGGGCCTGTCCGGCGAGCGCGTCATCACCCCGGCCCCTCCCCCGGCCAGCAGCCCGGGAGCCGTGCCCTCCACGCAGCGGCAGGCGCCCGCCTCCCCGGAGGATGAAGGTGGACCGGCGGTGCGGGAAGGCATGCCGCCTCCGGATGGTTCGGAAGAACCAGTGCCCGCGCCCGCCCCGCAGAACTTCGAACAGCCCCCGCCCGAGGCCATCCAGGTCCCCGAGGCAGGAGACGCCGAACGCCTGCGCATCCAGCACATCGAGCCGGGGCCGAGGGAGTAGACGCCATGAACCTGACCGCCGACCCCGCCCTCACCAGCGCCGCCACCGGCGGCACGGTTTCCCCGCGCAACGACGCCACGCAGCTCGTGGCACACGGGCAGGCCTACCTGTGTGGCCGCCCGCTGGGGGAAATCCTGCGCGCCATCGTCCCCTCGCTCACCGAGGAGAAGCTCCAGGAGGCGCTCGCCATCCAGGACGAGAAGGGTCAGCGCATTGGCGAGGCCCTCGTGGGGATGAAGGCGGTCTCCGAGGAGGACGTGGCCAAGGCCCTGGGGCACCAGTTGGACCTGCCCTACCTGGCGCGCATCTTCGCCGAAGAGGTGGACGCGGAGCTCGTCAAGCGCATCCCCATCAACTTCGCCAAGCAGTCGCGCATCCTCCCGCTGTCCCTGGAGGGTGACACGGTGGCGGTGGCGGTGGCGGACCCGCTGGACACCGCCGCGCTGGACCACGTGCGCGTGCTGCTGGGCCAGAGCGTCAGCCAGCGCATCGCGCTGGGCTCCACCATCACCGACGCCATCAACAGCGTCTACGACCGCTCCGTCAACGAGACGGAACAGCTCGTGGACGAGATGGAAACGCAGGACCTGGACGCCATCGCCCACGAGCTGGACGAGCCCAAGGACCTGCTCGACGAGGACGACGAGGCGCCCGTCATCCGGCTGGTGAACTCCGTGCTGTTCCGCGCCGCCAAGGAGCGCGCAAGCGATATCCACATCGAGCCGATGGAGCGCGAGCTGCTGGTGCGCTTCCGCGTGGACGGTGTGCTGCAGGAGGTCATCAAGCCGCCCAAGCGCTACCAGAACGCCATCGTCAGCCGCGTGAAGGTCATGGGGCAGCTCAACATCGCGGAGAAGCGCCTGCCGCAGGACGGCCGCATCCGCATCAAGCTGGCCGGCCGCGACATCGACATCCGTCTGTCCACCATTCCCACGTCCTTCGGCGAGCGCATCGTCATGCGTCTGCTGGACAAGACGGCGACGCTGCTGGACCTGGCGGAAATCGGCATGAGCCAGAAGACGCTCGAGTCGATGGAAGCCGTCATCAAGCGCTCGCACGGCATCATCCTGGTGACGGGCCCCACGGGCTCCGGCAAGACGACGACGCTCTACGGCGCCCTGTCGAAAATCAATACGCCCGACCTCAACATCCTCACCGTCGAGGACCCGGTCGAATACCAGCTCAAGGGCATTGGCCAGATGGCCATCAGCCCGAAGATTGGGCTGACCTTCGCCCAGGGGCTGCGCTCCTTCCTCCGCCAGGACCCGGACGTCATCATGGTCGGCGAGATTCGCGACAAGGAGACGGCGGAGATCGCCATCCAGGCCTCGCTGACGGGCCACCTGGTGCTGTCCACCGTCCACACCAACGACGCCGCCGGCGCCGTGACACGTCTGGTGGACATGGGCGTGGAGCCCTTCCTCGTGGCGTCCTCGCTCACCGGCATCCTGGCCCAGCGATTGGTGCGCCGCGTGTGCCCGGACTGCCGCGTGCCCTACGAGCCCACCGACGCGGAGCTCAAGGAGCTGGGCCACTCGGTGGCCTCCTTCAAGCAGCGCTACGGCGTGGACCGCATCTACAAGGCCGCCGGTTGCCCCTCCTGCAACCGCAACGGCTACCGCGGGCGAACCGGCATCTACGAGTTCCTCCCCGTGGATGACGACGTGCGCCAGCTCGTGCTGAAGAACGTGGACGCCTCCACCATCAAGCGGTCCGCCACGTCCAAGGGCATGACGACGCTGCTGGATGACGGCGCGCGGAAGATTGCCCTGGGCGAGACGACCATCGCCGAGGTGCTCAGCATCACCCAGGAGGACATGTAGCCGACAGCTCCTCCCTGGGAGGGGCCGGGGTTCCTGAACCATGCCGGTCTTCGAGTACAGAGGTCTCAATTCCGCGGGCAAGCAGATCAAGGGCCTGCTCGAGGCGGACTCCCCCAAGACGCTGCGGTCCAAGCTGCGCGCCGACGGCATCTTCCTCACGGATGTGCTGGCCCAGGCCGAAGGCAGCCGCGCCGCCGTGGCCAAGGGCACCAACGCGGCGCTGGTGGCGCGCGACATCGACCTGCGCAAGCTGGGCCGGGGCCGCGTCAACACCGACGACGTGGCCATCTTCACCCGGCAGCTCTCCACGCTGCTGGGTGCGGGCGTCACGCTGGTGGAGTCGCTCAGCGCGCTGGTGGACCAGGTGGAGAAGGAGCGCTTCAAGCGCGCCCTCTCCGACATCAAGCAGCGCGTCAACGAAGGCTCGTCCCTGGCGGAAGCCATGGGGCAGCACCCGAAAATCTTCCCCAGCATCTACGTGAACATGGTGCGCGCGGGTGAGGCCTCCGGCGCGCTGGATGCGGTGCTCACGCGCCTGGCGGACTTCACGGAGAACCAGGCCCGGCTGCAGCAGAAGATTCTCAGCACCATGCTCTACCCCGCCATCATGATGGTGGTGGGCGGCGGCATCCTCGTGGCCCTCATGGTCTTCGTGGTGCCGAAGGTGACGAAAATTTTCGAGACGATGAAGGCCACGCTGCCCCTGAGCACGCGCTTCCTCATCGCCTCCAGCAACTTCTTCCAGAGCTGGTGGTTCATCCTGCTGCCAGCCATGGCGCTGTGCGTGGTCCTCTTCATGCGCTGGACGAAGAGCCCCTCGGGAAAGCCCAAGTGGGACCGCTTCACGCTCAAGGCCCCCGTGGTGGGCAACCTGGTGCGCCTGCTGTCCATCTCCCGCTTCGCCCGCACGTTGTCCACGCTGCTCAAGAGCGGCGTCCCGCTGCTGGCGGCCATGGACATCGTCAAGGCCATCATGACCAACACCGTCCTGGCGGAGGTCGTCGAGAAGGCCCGCGACTCCATCCGCGAGGGCGAAAGCATCGCCAACCCGCTGAAGCGCTCCGGGGAATTCCCTCCGCTGGTGTACCACATGGTCGCCATCGGGGAGCGCTCCGGCCAGTTGGAGGAGATGCTCACCAGCGTGGCGGACAACTACGAGACGCAGGTGAACGTGCGCATCAGCGCCCTCACCTCGCTGCTGGAGCCCCTCCTCATCGTCGTGATGGGCGCGGTGATTGCATTCGTCGCGCTTTCCATCCTGATGCCGATTCTGCAGGTGAACTCGGCCATCCGGTGAGGTGTGGCGGAATGATGAACGACATGGCGGACCGTTGGATTCAACGCGTCACCCTGGCGGCAATGGTCGCCATGGCGGCGGCGCTGCTGACCGTGGGGGCCCGGTTGTACGGTCCCCAGCAACCGCGCCCGCCCGCCGGGGCGGCGGACAGCGTCCGGACGCCCTGACAAGAAGACACGACGACACAAGGGTGGCCTGCCAGAAAGTCACCCGGGATGGAGAGCACACATGCGCCAGAGCCAGAAGCAGCAGAGGAAGCAGCGCCGCAACCGCGGCATGACGCTCATCGAAATCATGGTGGTCATCACCATCCTCGGTCTCATCGCCGCGGCGGTGGGCGTGGCCGTCATCCCGCAGTTGGAGGCCGCGCGCAGAGATCGCGCCGCGCTGGACATCAAGAACATCCAGGGCGCGATGAAGCTCTACTACACGAAGAAGGGGAAGTACCCGGACACGGCCTCCGGCCTGCAAGCGCTGGTGGAGGCGCAGGCGCTCGAGCAGATGCCCAAGGACCCCTGGAACAACGACTACGTCTACATCAACGAGGGCGGAAAGCCGGTCATCATCTCCTATGGCGCGGACGGCGCCTCGGGCGGTGAGGGCAACGACGCGGACATCTCCTCTGCGGACGCGGCGGCCTCCGCCAAGAAGTGACGAACAAGTCGCGCGCGACACACGTTGACAGGGCTTGGGCATGAAAGAGCACGACGCCATTCCATCCCCGACGCCCTCGCACGAGGGGCCGGACCGCCGCCGGAGGCTGGGGCGGTTCCTCCTCGCGTTCGTCTTCGTGGCGGCCACGGGGCTTGCCTTCACGCTGGTCTACGTGACGGAGGACCGGACGCTGGACGCCAACCAGCGCCGGGCGCGCACGGACATCCGCCAGCTGGAGGGCATGTTCAAGTCCCACCACCGGCTGATGGGCCGCTTCCCCTCCCAGGCAGAGGGCTTCACGCCGCTCATCCAGGCCCGGCTCCTGGACCGCGTGCCGGAGGACCCCTGGGGCCATCCGTACGTGTACTGGATGGACGGCTCCACGGGCGCCGTCGTCTCCTATGGCGCGGACGGCAAGCCGGGCGGCACGGGGCCTGACGCGGACCTGAGCAGTGGCGGTGTGCTGGCCGCCGGTTGGGCGGAGCCATGACGAAGCGGAGCCACCGCGCCCAGCGCGGCCTGACGCTCATCGAAATCTCCATCGCCATCATCATCGTCGCGATGCTGTTCTCCGCGGCGGTGATGGGCATCGGCTCCATCACCGGCGCCAAGGCCAAGGGCAGCGCGGGCGAGCTGGCGGGCCTCATCCGCTCGCTCTACGACTCGGCGGCGCTGCGCGGGCAGACGTGCCGGCTGGTCTTCGAGATTCCCGACCCCAAGAGCGAGCAGGCCACGCGCTATCACGCCGAATGCGCGGAGGGCGCCGTCACCACCGCGAGAGACCGCGACGAGACGCTGCGCGCGGAGAACAGCGAGCGCGAGCGCGCCGCGCGCAACCGGGGCAGCGGCAGCGGCAGCGGCCGTGACGAGCGGCGCAACTACCTGTCGGGCGGTAGCGGGACGAACGCCCCCAGCGCGCAGGAGCTGCTGGAGGGAGAGAAGCTGCGCGTGGAGAACGCGGCCCGCTTCTCCTCCTACACATCCGAGGAGGTCCCCGCGCGTGAGCTGCCGGCGGACGTCAAGGTCTCCGTGTGGACGCGCAACCAGCGTCAGCCGGTGGAGAACGGCGTGGCGTACCTCTACTTCTTCCCGCAGGGCTACACGGAGAAGGCCTACGTCTACGTGCAGCAGGGAGACAACGTCTGGACGCTGGACGTGTCGCCGCTCACCGGCAAGGTGCAGATTGTCGCCGAGGCGCTGGAGGTGCCGCGATGAAGCGCGCCCAGGGTTTCACGCTGCTGGAAGTGGTGGTGGCGCTCGCCATCCTCGGACTGGCGCTGATGGCCATCTTCGACCTCAACGCGGGCGCGGTGTCCAACCACGTCTACACCAAGCGCCTCACCGTGGCGTCGCTGCTGGCCCGGTCGAAGATGACGGACCTGGAGCAGGACCTCTACGACGACGGCTTCAGCCTGGACGACCAGGAGGAGTCCGGGGACTTCTCCGATGAAGGCTGGAACCAGTTCAAGTGGCGCGCGCGCATCATCGCGCCCAAGACGGACGGCGTGACGCCGGACCAGCTCATTGGCGCCATCTTCAACCTGCCCATTGGCGACAATGCCAGCGGTGATGACCCGCTGTCCGGGCTGGCGGGCCTCTTCGGAGGCGGCGCGGGCGGCAAGGACGGCGCGTCCTCCGGCGGCCCCCAGGCCGCGGGCCTGAGCGGCATGGGCGGCGCGGCCATGGGCATGGCCCAGCCCATGTTCACGCAGATGGTGGAGCAAATCACCCAGACGGTCCGCGAGGTGCACCTCACCGTCTACTGGCAGGAAGGCACGCAGGTGGAGAGCATCGACCTGGTGACGCACATCGTGTCGCTCGGGCCGGGCTCGGACCGCAACGGCGGCGCCGCCGCGGCCCAGGGCGGAGGCTCCGACAACCAGTGGGTGACGCAGGACGGGCGGCCCGTGGCCAACCCCATCCCCGGCCCCAACGGCGTCATGCTGGATCCGGCGACACGCCAGCCCCTGCGCCGCATGTCCGACGCGCAGCAGGACCTGGGCGGCCGCCGGGGGAACATGGGCGGCGGCAGCCTGCTGGGCAACCCGAGGCTTCCGGGCGGCTTCCGAGGGGCACAATGATGCGGCGTCACACGCGAGGCTTCACGCTGATGGAGGTCATGGTGGCCGTCGCCATCACCGCCCTCATGGGCACGGTGGTGGCCATGGCCTTCCAGACGGGCCTGACAGCCAAGGAGACGGTGGAGGTGGACGCGGACCGCTACCGGCAGGTCCGCGTGGCCATGAACCGCATGGCGCGTGAGATTGGCTCCGCCTACGTCAGCGACCGCTACGACTCCACCCGCTTCCGGGACCAGAACGACCGGCCCAGCAACTTCGTGGGGGAGCGCGGCAAGCTGCTGTTCACCACCTTCTCGCACCAGCGCCTCTATACGGACGTGAAGGAGTCCGACCAGGCCATCGTCGAGTACTTCGTGGAGGCGTCGGAGGACCGGGAGGCCCGCGGCCGGCAGGACCTCAAGCGGCGCGTCAACGCGAACATCGACGAGCGCATGGAGCAGGGCGGCCACGTGGACGTGCTCTTCGAAGGCGTGAAGGAGCTGGAGTTCGCCTACTGGGATTCGGAGAAGAAGGAGTGGGATGACGAGTGGGACACGCGGCGGACCGAGCGCAAGTCCATCCTGCCCACCCGGGTGCGCGTGACGCTGACGGCGGTGGACGAAACGGGCAAGGAAGCCCGTTACGTCACCCAGGCCCGAATCATGCTGAACACGGAGCTGCCGAGGTACTGAGCCATGCCCCTGCCCTTCTTCCAGCAGACGCCCCGGCGGCGACGCAAGCCCCTGCCCCGCCCGGCGCGGCGGGAGCGGCGCTCGCGCGGCGTGGCGCTCATCATCGCCATTGTCTCCATCGCCCTCCTGACGGTGATTGCCACCGACTTCGCCTACAACAGCCGGGTGGACCTGCAGCTGGCGGCCAACCAGCGGGACGAAGTGCGCGCCTACTACATGGCGCGCTCGGGCATCGCGCTGTCGCGGCTGCTGCTGCGCTTCCAGAAGCAGGTGGACCAGACGCCCATCCCCAACCCGGCGGCCATCCTGGGGCAGTTGGGCATCGGCGGCACGCCGCAGGCCGGGCAGGTGCAGCCCTCCTCGCTCAACATCCAGCTCTTCAAGATGGCGCGCGTGGACTGTCACATGCTCCGCGGGCTGGTGAAGAGCGACGGCGCGGGTGGAGAGGTCTCCGCGCTGGAGCCCAAGCAGGACGACAACTTCAAGCTGGATGAAGAGGACGCGGACCCGGCGGCGCGCGAGGTCGCCTCGCAGATGACCATGCGCTCCTTCGGCGGCTTCGAAGGCTGCTTCCTGGCCACCATCACCGACGAGGAAGAGAAGCTCAACGTGCACCGCCTCATCGCGGGCGCGGGTGACGCACGGCCCACCGCGCTGCGGCTCATGGACATGATGGCGGACCCGCGCTTCGAGTTCCTCTGGGAGCGGGACGACGCCAACAAGGTGCGCAGCACGCCCCAGGACGTCCTCCTGGCGCTCAAGGACTGGGCGGACGACGACCGGACAGGCTCGGCGTTCAACCCGGTGGACCCGGTGAATCCGCTGCCGGGTGGGTTCTCGGATGAAGGCGCGGCCTACAGCCGTTATGAACCCGGCTATCAGCCCAAGAACGCGCGCTTCGACAGCGTGGACGAGCTGTACCGGGTCCACGGCGTCAACGATCAGTTCATGGCGGCGTTCCGCGACCGCCTCACCGTCTATCCGGACATCAACCGCCGGCCCAACATCAACACCGACGACCCGGTGATGATGGGGCTGGCCATCATGTCGGTGGCGGACCAGACGCGGCCGGACCCGCGCCTGAGGGACCCGGTGTTCCTCAACGAGCTCATCGAACGCGTGCGCGCCGCGCGCATGTTCAGCTTCTTCGGGATGTCCGTGCAGGACTTCGTCGCGGTGGTGGAAGCCGCGGGCATCCTGGTCGACCCGGCCGTGAAGTCCAACGTCGCGGGCAACCGGCTCGTGGGCGACAAGAGTCAGACCTTCACCATCAAATCTGTGGGAGAAGCGGGCAGCGTGCAGAAGACGCTGACCGCCGTCATCCGGCTCGACGACACTCTGGGCCGGCTCCTGTACTGGAGAGAGGAATAGCATGGCCCGTATCCTTGGCCTGGACCTCGGCAGTCACGCCGTGAAGGGCGTGGTGCTGGAGGCGAAGACGAAGACGCACACCACCCATGGGTTCGCCGAGGTCCGGCGTGCCCAGGAGGGCGAGCGTGCCGACACGCTGCGAGCCGCGGTGCAGGAGCTGCTGGGCCAGCTCCCGCCGGGCAACGTGGACCAGATTGTCATCGCCCTGCCCGGCCCGGCGCTCACCACGCACGCGCTGAGCCTGCCCTTCTCCGACGCCAAGCGCATCGAGGCGACGCTGCCCTTCGAGGTCGGCAGCCAGCTGCCCTTCGACATCTCCGACGTCGTCTACGACTACCAGGTCGTGGGCCTGAAGGACGGCGAAGGCAAGGAGAAGGCCAGCGACCTGCTGGTGGGTGTGGTGCGCAAGGAAGAGCTGGCGGAGCTGCTGGCGCTGCTGTCCGAGCTGAAGGTGGACCCGCGCATCGTCACGCACCCGGGCCTGACCTACCAGAACCTGTTCCAGCAGCACCCGGGCCTCTTCCAGGGCACGGGTGAAGGGGGCGCGGTGGCGGTGGTGGACATCGGCCATGAGCGCACCTCCGTGTCGGTGGGCAAGCCCGGTGAGGGCGTCCAGTTCGCGCGCACCTTCTCCGGCGGCGGCAAGGACTTGAGCAAGGCGCTGGCGACAGAGTTCCAGACGTCGCTGGCGGAGGCGCACCACTGGAAGGAGCAGCACGGCGCGGTGGCCAGCGCGGCCCAGGGCCCGGACGCGGAGCGCGCGGCGGCGGCCTTCGTGCGCGGCCTGCAGCCGATGCTGCGCGAGCTGCGCCCCACCCTCAAGGCCTTCACGGCCCGCACCCGTCAGCAGGTGGGCGCGGTGGTGCTGTGCGGCGGCACCGCGAAGCTGCCGGGCATCGCCGAGCAGCTCTCCCGGGACTTGAATCTGCCGGTGCGGGTGCTGGCGCTGCCCGCGGACGCGAAGGCGATTCCCGCGGCGGAGCAGCCCGTGGCGGCCCAGGCGTATTCGCTGTCCCTGCGCGGCAACGCGGCGGGCGTGCGCGCGCCGCGCTTCAACCTGCGCCGGGGCGAGTTCGCCTTCAAGGGCGACTTCGACTACATGAAGGACAAGCTGGGGCTCCTGGCGTCCTTCGCGGCCACGCTCATCCTGCTGCTCATCGCGTTCGGCGTGGTGCGCAACTCCGTGCTGGCGCGGCGCGAGGCGCAGGTGGACGCCGTGCTGTGTGACACCACCCAGCGAATCCTGGGCCGGTGCGAGAAGGACTACAACCGCGCGCTCAACATGCTCGCGGGCGTGGAGAGCCCGGCGGCGGCGCTGCCCCGGCTGACGGCGGTCAACCTCCTGGCGGAGGTGACGGGGCGCGTTCCGGACGACATGCCGGTGAAGTTCACCCGCATCCAGATCGACCTGAGCCGCGTCATCCTCGAGGGTGAGACGGACTCCTCGAAGCAGATCGACACGCTGTCCAACGCCATCAAGAACCACGACTGCTTCAAGGACGTCCGGCAGGGCAAGGTGGAGAAGACGCGGGACGGCAGCAAGATGTCCTTCCGCCTGGACGTGCAGGTGCAATGCCCTGGTGAGCAGGGAGGAGAGAGCTGACCATGGCCAAGCTTCAGGAAGTCTTCGCCCCCATCCAGACGTGGTTCGAGCGGCTCAGCGACCGCGAGCGCCGCATGGTGTCCGTCGCCGGCGCGGCGGTGCTGGTGTTCATCCTGTTCGCCGTGGTGATGACGTTCACCAACAGCGCGTCCGGGTACCGCAAGCGCACCGAGGAGAAGCTGACCAAGCTGCAGGAAGTGAACACGCTGGCCGCCAGCTTCCGCGAGGCGCAGGCCAACCGTCAGTCGGTGGAGCAGCAGCTCACGTCCAGCAACGTGCAGCTCATCAGCTACATCGAGGACAAGGCGACGCTGGCCGGCCTCCAGGTGCCCAACATGACGCCCAAGGGCGAGGTGGGCATCGGCGACGGGAAAATCGTGGAGAGCGCCGTGGAGCTGACCTTCACGGACGTGGACCTGCGCAAGCTGACCGACTTCCTGCAGACGGTGGAGAGCGGCCCGGGCGTGGTGAAGGTGAAGCTGTTGCGCATCGAGCCGCGTCCCGCGTCGGACACGCTGACGGCGTGGACCACTGTCGCCACCTACCGGATGAAGCCCTGAGCCATGTCCTCTGACTCCAAAGCCGCCCGCTGGAAGATTCTCCTCGGCTACGCCGCGTTCGCGGTGGTGGCCTTCGTCGTGGGCCTGCTCGTCACCTTCCCGTACGACGCCATCCGCAAGCGGCTGGTCAGCGAAGCGGCCCAGGCGGGGCTCGCGGTGCGCATCGGTTCGCTGCGGCCTGGCCTGGCGGGCATCACCGCCACCAACGTGCGCGTGAGCAAGCCGCCCCAGCCGCTGAGCGCGGACACGGTGGCGGCCCTCGCGCGGGGCGAAGGCATGCTGGGCGCCGCGGAGCTGGGCGAGCCGCTGGTGCTGGACAGCGTGGCGCTGCGCCCCGCCCTCTTCCCGCCGGGCATCGCGATGCGCGCCAGCATCATGGGCGGCACGCTGAGCGCCTCCGTGGGCCTGCTGGGCGACACGCGCGTCAAGGTGACGGCGGACGGGCTCCAGGCCTCCGGCGGCAACCTGCCGGCCTTCACCGGCATGGACCTGGACGGCGAGCTGAACGCGGCCCTGTCGCTGACGCTGCCCAAGAGCGGCGCGCAACCGGACCTGTCCCAGGCCAACGGCGAGCTGACGCTGGACACCCGGAACATGGTCATCAAGAGCGGCAAGGTGGCCATCCCCATGGGAGGCGGCACGGCGGTGCCGATGGACCTGCCGCAAATCGACCTGGGCGCGCTCACCGGGCGCATCCAGTTCGTCAAGGGACTGGGCACGGTGGAATCGCTGCGCCTGAAGAGCAACGAGCTGGAGGCGGTGGCCACCGGCACGCTGAAGCTGGGCAAGCGCCTGGAGTACAGCGAGCCCGGCATGGATGTGAACATCAAGCTGGACCCGGAGTTCCAGAAGCGGCTGGGTCTGGTGGGCGCAGGCGTCACCATCCTCCCGCCGGACAAGACGGACCCCAGCTTCCGCGCCGCCCGGCTCGGCGGCTTCCTCAACCGGCCGACGTTCCTCCCGCGGCGCTGAGCGCCTGCTCCCCCGCGCCCGCCGCAGGGCGCGGGGTTGAAAGCCGAACACCAGGGCGTGTAAAGCGCTCTCAGGCGCTGGACTGCTGAGAGGGCTGGGATGCCGGAGCTGGTGTTCTTTCGTCGTGGCGAGGAGGTGTTGCGGGTGGGGGTGGACCGGGCACGGCTGGTGCTCGGGCGCGGCGAGCAGAGCGACGTCGCCATCCCGGACCCCGAGGTGAGCCGCCTCCAGGTCGCCCTGCTGTGGGACGGCGAGCGCTGCCGGGTGGAGGATTTGTCCGGCAAGGGCACCACCGTCGCCGGCCAGTCCATCACCCACGGCGAGCTGCCAGACGGCGCGGACCTGGCGCTGGGCCAATGGCGCGCGGTGTTCCGCATCAGCGGCGGCAGCGAAGGCGCCGACGTCACCACCGAGGTGGGCCACACGACGTCCGTCCAGTCCCGCGACACGCAGGCCCCGCGCTGGCAGCCCGCGCAGGTGCGGGTGAAGCAGGGCCTCAACGAGTCCGTGCACCGCTTCACGGGTGAAGGCTTCACCGCGGGCAAGGACGCTGGCTGCGACCTGGTGCTCCAGGACCGCTTTGCCTCCAGCCGGCACCTGAAGGTGACCCGGCGCGACAACACCTTCCACGTCGTGGACCTGCGCTCCACCAACGGGACGTGGATGGGTCCGGTGCGCGTCTTCGAGGCGGAAGTCCCGCTGCCCACCGTGCTGCGCGTGGGTGAGACGGAGCTGGTGCTGGAGCCCGCCGCGCCCACCACGCGCAAGGAGCCCACGTCCTTCCACGGCATCATCGGCAGCGACCCGTCGGTACGGCAGCTCTCGGAGTTGATTGAGCGGGTGGCCCCGTCCTCCGCGGCGGTGACGATTCTGGGTGAGTCCGGCACCGGCAAGGAGCTGGTGGCCCGCGCCATCCACGCCTGCTCGCAGCGGGCGAACCGGCCGCTGGTGCCCGTCAACTGCGCGGCCATCTCCAAGGAGCTCATCGAGAGCGAGCTCTTCGGCCATGAGAAGGGTTCCTTCACCGGCGCCATGGGCGCGCGCAAGGGCGCCTTCGAGGAGGCCGACGGAGGCACCCTCTTCCTGGACGAGATTGGCGAGCTGCCGCTCGACTTGCAGGCCAAGCTGCTGCGCGCGCTGGAAGGCGGCGAAATCAAGCGCGTGGGCGCCAGCCGCCCGCAGACGGTGGACGTGCGCGTGGTGGCGGCCACCAACAGGGACTTGCTGGCGGCGGCGCGCGAGGGCCGCTTCCGCGAGGACCTGTACTACCGGCTCTGTGTCATCCCCCTGCACCTGCCGCCGCTGCGCAGCCGCAAGGCGGACCTGGGCTCGCTGGCCGAGCACTTCGTACGCACCTACGCCCCGCGTGGTCAGTCCGTGCGCTTCACGCCCTCGGCCCTGGAGCGGCTCCAGCACCACGCGTGGCCCGGCAACATCCGCGAGCTGCGCAACGTGGTGCACCGCGCGCTGCTGCTGCGCAAGGGGCCCCTCATCGACGCGGGGGACATCTCCTTCGACCAGGAGCTGAACCGCGAGACGGGCATCGCCGTGCCGGAGCTGCCGCCGGGGATGACGCTGGAGCAGATGCTGGAGAAGCTGGAGCGTCAAATCGTCGAGGCGGCGCTGCGGCGGTACAACAACAACCGCGAGCGCGTGGCCCGCGAGCTGGGCGTGGCCCGCTCCACCCTCTTCAAGCGGCTGAAGGACTGGGGCCTCACGAAGCAGGACGAGCAGGAGTAGAGGACGCCTTCCAGGGAGGTGGGGGTGTCAGCGGATGGACGCCCCCGCCCCGGGAAAATGTGGCCCACGGTGCATGGCCCTGAAGGGCGATAGACCCTTCTGGCGGCTCATTCGTTCCATGTCCTGTACGTCCACCCCGGCGTGTCAGGAGAGCACCCGTCATGCACGCATGCGCGCTTCCGCCGCTGTCCGAGTTGTATACCGAGCACCGCCCTCGCGCGTTGGCCATTGCCCGACGCATCGTCGGTGATACCGCCGACGCTGAAGACGTGGTGCAGGACGTCTTCGCCCGGCTCGCCCGCCGCGCCCCCGGCTACGGTGGCCGCGCGGCGTGGAGCACCTGGCTGCACCGAGTCATGGTGAACAGCAGCATCAACTGGCTGCGGGCGCGCAAGCGCCGAGACAGGCTGAGCCACGACGTCCAGGAGCCCCTGTCCCCCGAAGCCCTCGCCGTGGGCGCGGAGATGGAGCGCCACTTCGGCGAGGCGATGGAGGACATCAACGAGCAGCAGCGCCAGGTGCTCTACCTGCGCGAGGTGCGCGGCCTGAGCTACCCGGAAATCGCCCGGCTGCTGCGCATCCCCGAAGGCACGGTGAAGAGCACGCTCCACCGCGCCCGCCAGCGCACGCTCTCCCTGATGGAAGAGCGCGGCCAGCAGCCCTGAGGGCCCGGGACGGCCTCAGTCCTCGCTCTTCGAGCCGACGAACTGGTCCGCCTTCTCCTTGAAGAGGACGTTGAAGCTGGTGAGCGAGCCGTAGACGCGAGTGATGTAGCTCTGCATCTCCACCTTCTCCGCGTCCGACAGCTTCGGGTGCGCGTTGAGCTTCTGCTCCAGCACCCGGAGCCTGTCGCGCACCATGACGACCTTGTGGAACAGGCTGTCGATGGGCAGGTCCTTGGGCTGCAGCTCGGTGTTGGCGGGCACCAGCCGCATCGTGCCGCCCTCCCACTTGTTGGCCAGGGGCGGCGCGTCCAGCAAGCCGGACGCCTCCCGGAAGATGTCCATCAGCTCTTCACGCGTCATGCTCAACCCTTCCAGGTCCACCACGGCGTTGGGGTCCGCGCGACGCCGCACCACCACCGGCGCCACGCTGCGCGCGGTCCGCTCGCGCGCGGGTGCAACCGCCGAGGGGGCCGCACTTCCCCGAGGCGTGTACTTGTCGCAAATGGGCGCGGACGGGGGAAAGTTGCCCCGCCACGAGTGCAGCCGGCACGCGCCCACCCAGCCCCGGCGCTCATCCACCGACTGCGGGCTGAACAGCTTGCAATTGCCACACACGCGCTCTTCCGGCTTGAAGACCGGAAAAGGAAGCGAGCCGTCCCCCGCGTCCGACATCAGCGCGTCTCCCCCGCCACCGGCGGGCCCTTGCGCACGCCCAGCTCGCGCAGCAGCGCGTCCGCGTCCTCCACCTGGTCCAGCATCCAGAGGATGTAGCGCACGTCCACGTTGACGTTGCGAGCCACGTCCGGGTTGTAGCCGAAGTCGTTGGCCACGTTCTCCCAGACGCGGTCGAAGTTGACGCCCACGAGCTGGCCCTTGCCGTTGACGGTGGGGCTGCCGGAGTTTCCGCCGGTGGTGTCCGCGTCCGACAGGAAGTTCACCGGGATGTCCTTCAGCTTCTTGTCCTGCCACGCGCCAAAGCGCTTCGCCTCGGCGACCTTGGCGACCTTCTCCGGGACGTCGAAGGGCTCCTCGCCGGTGTGCTTGGCCAGCATGCCCGACAGCGTCGTCTGCGGCGTGTAGATGGCGCCGTCCCGCGGCGCGTAGCCCTGCACCTTGGCGAAGCTGACGCGCAGCGTGCTGTTGGCGTCGGGGGCCACCGGCTTGCCCGCGTGGGCCAGCACCGCCTTGCGCCACTCCGGCCGCAGCCGCAGCGCGGCGCCCTGGCGCTTGTCCTTCACCTCGTCGAGCGCGGCCTGCTCCTTCGCCAGGTCCAGGCCGAACGCGAGCAACGGGTCCTTGCGCGCCTCGAGCTGGCCCACCGACTCGGTGGCCATCTTCATGCGCTCGTCCAGCGTCAGCACCTTGGTGCCCGCGTACATGGCGTCAATCTTCGCCAGGACGTCCTTCTCCGAGAACGTCTTGCCGAAGTGCTTGTCCACCGCGGCGATGCGCTCACCGGCGCCCAGCGCCTGCGCGCGGCGCACGAAGGCCAGCAGCAGCTGACGCTCGGCGGGGAGGAACAGGTTCTTCTGCTCGCGCTCCAGCCGGTCCTTGATGCGGACGTGCTCGCGCTCCATGTACTCCGGGCGGCGCTCCAGGTCCGGCTTCGCGCGCTCCGCGGCCAGCCGCGACACCACCACCGCCAAGGCCGGGCCCCGCGCCAGACGCGACGACGCGGCCAGGAGGAACTCACGCTCAAAGGACTTCGCGATGGCGGACTGCTCGACGAGCAGCGCGGCCCGCGCGTCCAGCGCCGGCTGCCACTTCGAGCCGGCCTTCTTGGCCCACACCGCGACGGCGGCTTCCGCCTCGCGCTGCTTCTCCACGATGTGGCCGCGCTTCAGGCCGGCGAGCTGACCGCCCGAGTTCTTGTAGACGTTGTGCAGGCCCTTGAGTTGCGAGGCGGTGGCAATCTTGCCCGCGGGGTCCTTCTCCCCTTCCGCTTCGAGAATGCGGATGGCCTCGCCGAACACGTCGCGCATGCGCGGGTAGAGGCGGGACTGGCGCTCGGCCATCTCCTCCGCGAGCAGCGCGCGGTACGTCATGCCCGGGTAGCCCAGCACCATGACGAAGTCATTGGGCTTCACGCCCTGGGTGGCCAGCGGGAAGAAGAACTCCGCCTTGTAGGGGACGTTCTTGTCGCTGTACGGCGCGGAGGTGCCGTCCGGCGCGGTGTACGCGCGGAGGATGGCGAAGTCACCGGTGTGGCGCGGCCACATCCAGTTGTCCTCCTCGCCGCCGTACTCACCCACCGCGCGCGGCGGCGCGTAGACGAGCCGCACGTCGGTGAGCTCCACCGCGTCCACCAGCGTGTAGTTGACGCCGCCATCGAAGGTGGCGACCTGGCAGCGGGTGGCGGGGCGCTTCTCGCACTCGGCGACCAGCTCCTTCTGCTTCCGCTCGATGGCCTTGTAGCGCGTGATGTCGTCCGCGTCCGCGGGCACCGCGGCGAGCACCGTCTTCGTCACGTCGGTGAAGCTGCGCGGGACCTGGACGCGCGAGCCCTTGCCGGGCAGTTCGTCCTCGCGCTTGGAGGCGAGGAAGCCCTGCGTGATGAGGTCACGCTGCGGCGTGCTGTGCTCCTGGATGACGCCGAAGGCACAGTGGTGGTTGGTGATGACCAGACCCGAGGCGGCGATGAACGCGCCCGAGCACCCGCCGACGTTGACCGCGCCCGCGAGCAGGCCGGTGCCACGCTTCGGGTCCCAGAGCTTCTTGGGGGAGACCTGGAGGCCCTGGGCGCGTAGCCACGCCGGGTCCAGCTCCAGGACCTGCTGAGGAGTCCACTTGCCTTCCCCGGCCAGAGCGGGGGCAGCCACGAGCGACAGAAGGAGGAGCGTCTTCTTCATGGTGTCCCCTCCCTACTCCGTCCGGCGCCCGCAAGCGAATCCCTTCGCCGTGACGCTTCGCGGCCAGGAGGCCGGGCTTTTTCGTGGAAGACGAACCCGGATTAAGTGTTGGGGTGTCCCAGGAGGGGAGCGACCGATGCGGACCGCCAGCGGTGCACAGCTCGATTTCGGCCGGTTGGCCCTGCTCGCCCTCATGCTGGGGGTGGGCTGGTATTTCTGGGATTCACCCGCCCTGTGGCCCATGAAGGTGCTGGTGGTGATGATGCACGAGAGCGGGCACGCCCTGGCGACGCTGCTGGTGGGCGGCTCCGTGGACCGCATCCACTTGGCGGCCAACGAGTCGGGCTCCTGCCTGTCCCGCCTGCCCCCCGGGCTGTTCGCCAAGGTGGCCGTCTACTCCGGGGGGTACCTGGGCAGCGCGGTAGCGGGCGCGGGGCTGATGCTGGCCACCTTCCGCTTCCGGCTCCGCCGCTGGGTGCTGGGCACCGCCAGCGTGTGGCTCACCGTCATGGGCCTGGTGTACGCGGGGGACGGCTTCACCTTGCTCTTCTGCCTGGGCACGGCCGTGGTGCTGGCCCTGGGCGCGAAGTTCCTGCCGGATGGGGTGGTGGACGCGCTGAACCTGTTCATCGCGGCCTTCACGGCGCTGTATGCGCTGTTCGACTTGCGCTCGGACTTGTGGAACAGCGCGGTGCGCTCGCAGAGTGACGCGGCGCTCCTGGCGGACCTCACCTACGTGCCCGCGGTGGTGTGGGCGGCGCTGTGGTCGCTGCTCGCCATCGGACTGCTGGCGGTGGCGGCGTACACGTCCCTGCACGCCAGGCCCAAGGGGCTCCAGATGCCTTCCATCACGGCGCGGGCGCGGCGGGTGTAGCGCAGCCGGCTATCCATCACGCGATAGACTTCTCCGATGATGCGGACATTTCTGGTCTCTGCATTCTCGGTGCTCGCGCTGTCTTTTCTGGGGTGCTCCTCCAACGCCGCGAGGATGCCCGCGCCCGAGGCCTGGGAGTCCGCGGAGGAGATGTGCACCACCGCTGATGATGCCCATTGCGGCTCACTGCTGTGTCATGGCGACGCGTGCGGACTCTATCGCTGCGAAGACGTGCCTGGAGCTGTGGAACTGGCGCGATTCCCGCCTGCGCGTCCTCCCGCGGCGGCTGCGGCGCCTGGGCGCGGTCCCCGAAGGAATTGGGGAGGAGGCCAGAACCTTCCACTGGGCGCCGTCATGGTGTTCCCCAACTGGAACGGCGCTGCCGGCTGGGTGGTGCCACCTTCACATTGGCTCACAGCCGGGCGGTGGGAGAAGCACCACATCTTCCCCCAGGCCAGAGACCTGGCGGAGTGGTTCAGGGATAGAGGGCTCAGAATTCACGACTACACACTTCCGATTCCTCGGGACCTTCATCAGCGGATTCACAAAGGGGGAGAGAGTGGCGGGGCATGGAACCGAGCCTGGCGCGAGTTCAGACTCCGCAACGAGAACGCAAGCCCCGAGGAGATCTTCAAGCACGCGGGCGAACTCATCTACCGCTTCCAGCTCATGGGCGGGCCCATTCGCGCCTACCATTCCAAGCCAGGTACTTGAGAGATTGAGTGCATGATGCGGTTCTTCTGGATACGCGAGGAGCGGACTCCGTCCTTCAACGGCAGCTTCGACGCCACACACAAATGGCGCCTGCCCGGCGTGAAGTGCGATGCCTGTGGAGTCACGTGGGGTGGGGCCGGGCACCAGTACCCAGGGGTGGACCTGTCTCACGTGCCCGAGCAGTCACGCTTCGTGCGCCCCTGGCCTGTTCCCGTTTCGGAACTCGCGCAACTGCGAGAGCTGGTTCGCCCCTGGGTGCCTCCTGGCGTGCCACTTCCGCCAGGCACGCATCTGGGGCCTCTTGAAGGCACGGCCTCTGGGCGATTCGGCCCGCTGACGTCACAGGGGGACATTCTGTGGGTCGTGCGGCGGGATGCCCTCGAGCGGCTTCAAGCCGAAGGCGTCAGGGGGCTGCTCGGCTGCAAGACGGAATTGAGGTTTCGCCAGAAGGAGCCGCCGGAGTTGCTGGAACTCCAAATCGAACCGCGCGGCCGACTCCATGCGGACTGCCTTCCCTCCGACCTCGCTCCGCCATGCGACGCCTGCGGCCGGGTCGCGCTTCGGTTACCGGACGCGCCCCTTCTCGACGCAGCATCCCTGCCCATCGACCGCGATGTCTTCCGCGTAGGGGACTACGCCACCGTCATCGTTTGCACCGAACGGTTCATGGAGACAGTGCGCCAGCTCGGTCTGGAAGGAATGGCCTTTCGCGAGATTCCCACACGCGGATGACGCTGGAGTCCGCCGCCGTTCAGCGCCCCTCCATCACGGCGCAGGCGCTGCGGGTGTAGCGCGCGGGGGCCGGACGGCGTCGCGCCGGGCACAGCGGCCCCTCCCACGGTCGCGCGGGCGCCCCCCGTGGGTTGTCGCGTGAAGGCTGCCGCCTCATATCGAGGACTCCGGCCCGTCCTGTCCCGTCGACCTCCGAGCCCGCCGGCCATCCAGCCCGCGAGCGGCTCCGGACGCGGCACGTGGAGAGACGATGAAACTTCCTGGCACGTGGCGCGCGTGGCTTCGCGGCGGGCTCCTGCTGACCAGCGTGTGCGCCGTGGGCGGAACGGTCGCCACCCAGGCCGGGTGCGCGTCCACGCCTGACAGCGCGGCCCGCGAGGGCATCACCCTGTCGCCCACACCGCTCTACGGCAAGTTCGTCTGGCACGACCTAGTCACCGACAATCCCGCCGCCGCGAAACGCTTTTATCGCGACCTGTTCGGATGGGAGTTCGTGGACATCCGAGGCGGCCTCCGCCCCTACTCCCTCATCCGCGCCCAGGGGCGCTGGATTGGGGGCATCGTCCATCCGGCGAACGCCGCAGAGAAACGCGAAGGCGCGCTGTGGCTCGGCTACCTCTCCGTGCCCGACGTGGACCGCGCCGTCACCGAAGTAAGCGCGCGCGGCGGCAAGGCGCTCGACGGCCCCATCGACGTGCGGAACATCGGCCGGGCCGCGGTGGTCGCCGACCCGCAGGGCGCGGCGGTGGGATTCGTGCGCTCCCGGCCCGGAGACCCGGCCGACACGGGCGTGCCGGATGAGGGCCAGTTCTTGTGGATGGAGTACCTGGCCCAGGACCCCGTCGCCGCGGCGGACTTCTACAAGGAACTCCTGGGCTACGAGGTCCGCGAACGCCCACTCGGCGGCGGGCCGCACTACGTCCTCGCCCAGGGGCAGCATCCCCGAGGCGGCGTGCTAGCCAACCCGGTGAAAGGCGCGCGCCCCAACTGGCTCACCTATGTCCGCGTAAAGGACCCCGCGGCGCTCGCGTCACGGGCCCAGGCCCTGGGCGGCCGCGTGTTGATGGCCCCGCGCCCGGACGCACGGGGTGGCTCGCTCGCGCTCATCGCCGACCCGAGCGGCGCGGTGCTCGCGCTCCAGCGCTACCCCTTCGAAACGTCCAAGTCCGCAACGGCGCCGTGATGCGCCACCCTCGAGGAGAACCCCACATGCAGCTGCGTCGACACGCATCCCCCCGCTCGCTGTCCTGGACCGTCCTGATGGCCGGAGCCCTCCTGACGTCCGGATGCACGGACCAGCCCGCGGGCGTCGGACTCGGCTTCACCACGCCGTCACCCTGGAACGCGACGCCTCAAATGGAAGTCACGACCACCTGGAACGGAGGGCCGATGTATTGGTCGCCCTGAGTGCGCCCATCCTCTCGCCGCGCGCATAGACTGCGGGGCGTGACGCGCGACGAGAAAATCATCGAGGAGTGTCTTCGTGCCGCAGTCGAGGGGCCGTTCTTCTCCGAAAGGGCGTTCCCCTCCGTGTTCGGACTCGACCGAGCGGAGGTCGCCGCCATCCTGGCGTCCTGGCCCGCGTGCGACGACCTGGCGAAACAGAAGTACGCCATCAACAGCACGCTGAACAACCTGCTCGGCTACCCGCACAGGAAATGGGCACTGTGGCCTCAGTACATCTCGGCCTCGCCCGAGGAGGTCAAGGCCGTCTACAAGCGATGGCGCAAGGCCCACCCCAGGGAGGGCTGAGCTCACAGCTGAGCGTCATCGCCCAACGAGGGGAGAATGCCTCCCCGGAGGCGGGCGGCGGACCTCACCACCGCGCCTCCGAGGAAGCGGCGCATCACGCCTGCGGAGCGTGCACGCCGTTGGACAGCTCGTTGCGAACGACCTCGGACACGCGCTCGCGGACCATCTCGCCCACGCGCTCGCGGACGTCGGCGCTCACGCTCTCACGCACCGCGCTCGCGATGCGCTCGGGGTCGACGGAACCACCGCCCTGCTGCATCGGCATCATGGACGGACCGGCGCGCATCGCCTCACCGAGCGCGGACCGGACGGCCTCGGGGAGCTGCGAGCGGAGCGCCGATTCCAACTCCGAGCGCATGCTGCTCACGAGCCGCTCACGCAGGGAGTCCGCCAGCCGCGTGCGGATGGCGTCCGCCAGGCGCTCCACGTCCTGCATCCCCTGCCCCATCATCATGCCCTGCGGCATCATCCCGCCCTGCCCCATCATGCCCCGGTGACGGGCCATGGCGCCGCGCAGCATCTCGCCCATGCGCTCCCGCAGCACCTCGCGGACGCGCTCACGGACCGCCGAGTTGATGCGCTCACGGAGGCCCTCGGACAGCCGGTCCTGCAGGGTCATCGCGATGCGCTCGGGGTCGAACATGCCGGCAGCCATGCCGCCCCACTGGCGCGTCATGACGCCGCGGAGCCCGTCGGACAGCCGCTCGCGCAGGGCCTCGCGCACGCGCTCACGCAGGCTGTACACCAGCCCCTCGTGGAGGGCCTCGGCCAGGCGCCCGCGGATGGCGTCCGCCAGCCGCTCCGCCTCGTGGGGGCTGAAGCCGGGCATGCGCTCCGACATCACCGAGCGCAGCGTGTCCGCCAGCCGCTCGCGCAGGGCCTCACGCACGCCGTCATGCGCGGCGGTGTTGATGCGCTCGCGCAGGGACTCCAGCAGCCGGGTGCGCACCGCCTCCGCCATCCGCTCGGCATCCGGGGCGCCGAAGCCGTGGGAGGACATCTGCCACTGCTCAATCAGCGCCGCGCGCACGCACTCGGCCAGCCGCTCGCGGATGCCGTCCCGGATGCGCTCGTGCACCACGGAGGCGATGCGCTCGCGCAGCGTCTCCGACAGGCGGGAACAAAGCGCGTCCGCGATGCGCTCCGGTTCCGGCATGCCGAAGCCCTGGGGCATCATCCCATACCCCTGCGGCATCCCGCCGCCGCGCTCGAACATCGCGTGGCGGATGGCTTCCCCCACTCGCTCACGCACCTCGCGGCCGAGCCGGTCCTCAATCGCGGAGACAATCTGCTCGCGAACGGCTTCGACGACCCGCTCCTTCAGCGACTCACCGAACATCTGCTGCGACTGGGGAGAAAGCTGCTCCTGAAACATGAGAACGCTCCTGACTCGACGCCTGGACTGCGAGGAAACACGGCAGGAGAAACCCCCTCTCCTGCCGGGCGCGATTCAATAGACAGGCACGCACTCAGGGTAAACGTGTCCTCGGTGTGAGAACCCGTTGGCAGCCAGACACCGGCAGCGCGGCGCAGGCCGCTACTTGCGCGGCCGCATGCGGAACGCGACGAAGGCGTCCACGTTGTCGAAGGCGAAGTACGGATTCTTCCGCCGCACCGTCTCCATGGAGGTCACCGGTACGTCCGCGTAGTCGTGGCCCGGAAACAGCTTCGCGCTATCGGGCACCTTCGCCAGCACCTGCGACAGGGAGCGGTACATCGCCTCCGGGTTGCCCCCGCTCATGTCACACCGGCCGCAGCCGTTGATGAACACGGTGTCCCCGGACACCAGCGCATCACCGGCCAGCAGACAATGCGAGCCCGGCGTGTGCCCGGGCGTGTGCAGTGCCTGGAACGTCTCAGGCCCGACGCGCACGTCATCCCCCGGCCCCAGGGGCCGCAGCGCGTCACCCAGCTCGCGCAGCTCCGGGGAGAACTGGACCTCTTCCCGCTGCGCGAACACCGGCACGTCCCACTTCGACAGCAGGTCCGGCAGCCCGTTGATGTGGTCGAAGTGGCAGTGCGAGACGAACGCGCCCACCACGCGCTTGCCGTCCTGCTTCACCGCCTGCTCGATGGCCTCCACGTCCCACGCGGGGTCCACCACCACCACTTCATCCGAGTGCTGGGGGCCCACCAGGTAGACGAAGTTGTCCATGGGCCCGAGCTTGAGCTGCCGCACGTACGGTTCACGCATCGCGAAATCCTCCTCGTGGGAAGCCTGACTCTAACGCCCGGGGCTTGATGCGGTGGGCCCCTTCCCTCTTGAATAGGCCCTTTTTGCCCCTGGGGAGGTCTCCACGTGAAGCGCCCACTGCTCCTTTGCACCCTGCTCGCCGGCACCGCCTTCGCCGCCAAGGAGCGCGCCACCTTCCGCTATACCGCGCCTCCGGATGGGGAGCGTCCCGTCATCGTCAACGCCGTCATTGGCCCCCAAGGCAGTGACTTCGCCATGCGCCTGCGCTTCGACAAGGTGCCATGGGGCGACGAGTGCAAGAGCCGCTGCGCCAACGCCACGCTGCTGCTCGACACCGACAACAGCAAGCAGACGGGCCTGCGCCTGGCGACGAAGAACGCGCCCGGCAACGGCGCCGACGTCGCCGTCGTCATCCAGGGCGTGCGCGACTACGCGAAGCAGGAAGGCGCCCCGCCCGTGAGCTGGCTGCGGGTGAAGGTCCGCCTGCTCGGCAGCGAGGCCTCCTCCGTGGATGACGGCGAGCTGCTGGCCGAGTTCAACCACCGCCAGGACCCCGAGCGCCTCCACGTGGACGGAGAAACCATCTACCTGCTGGTGGACGCCACCAGCGCCGCCCTTCCCTCCGCGCGCAAGGCCCGCGTCGTCTACCAGCCGCCCGGCGCCAAGCCGCTCCAGGCCACCATTCCTGGGATGATTGGCAGCGGGAGCGGCAAGGGCGTGCGCATCTTCAAGGATGGTTCGTGGGGGAAGGCCCGCGACGCGACGCCCTAGGGCGTCCGCCCGCCGCCAGGGGGACGAGCCGTCCTGTCCTACCCGCACCCACCGTCCCGCCCCATGCCCCAGCCAGGAGGCCCCCGACCTCGGAATTCCGCGGGGTTGGAGTGGGGTTCTGCTGGCAAATAGGACTGGACAGACGTATAGGTGGGCACTGTTGGAGAGTGCGCAACCCCCCGAATTCGTTCCCAATGTCAGGGTGGCATGGTAGTCCCGGCGCCCTGTTACATACCTCTGTTCCCCCAACGTGAGGAGTGCGCGGGTCGCGCGCCGCGTTCGGGGTGCGGGGCGTTCTCACCTGTGGATTGACGACCATGCTCGCAGAAGCCGAATCGAAATCGCGAAAGAAGCAGGGGGCCGGGGGAGGCGGTGGTAGCGGGAGTGGCGGCGGCGCGGGTGGCAACGGCGACGGGTCCGTGCCGGCTTCGCTCGCGGACGAGGCGCGCCGCCGGTACATCAACTACGCCCTGTCGGTCATCACCTCGCGCGCCCTGCCGGACGTGCGTGACGGCCTCAAGCCGGTGCAGCGCCGCATCCTGTTCGGCATGTTCCACGACCACCGGCTGACGCACGAAGCCAAGTACCAGAAGTCCGCCAAGGTGGTTGGCAGTGTCATGGGTCAGTACCACCCGCACGGTGACGCCTCCATCTACGAGGCGCTGGTGCGCATGGCGCAGGACTTCTCGTTGCGCTACCCGCTGGTGGACGGCCACGGCAACTTCGGCTCGCTCGACGGCGACGGCGCGGCGGCCATGCGCTACACCGAGTGCCGTCTGGCGATGCTGTCCAGCGAGCTCCTGACGGAGCTGGGCAAGAAGACGGTGGCCTTCCGGCCGACCTACGACGGCACGCTGCAGGAGCCGGTGGTCATCCCCGCACGGGTGCCGCAGCTGCTGATGAACGGCACCACGGGCATCGCCGTGGGCATGGCCACCAACATCCCGCCGCACCACCTGGGCGAGCTGGTGGACGCGCTGGTGGCGCTCATCGAGAACCCGCAGCTCCTGACGAAGGACCTGCTCAAGTGGGTGAAGGGCCCGGACTTCCCCACCGGCGGGCAGATCCTCAACGACAAGAAGGAACTGCGCGACATCTACGAGTCGGGCCAGGGGAGCATCCGCATCCGCGGTGAGTACAAGCTGGAGGACCTCAAGCGAGGCGGCCAGCAGATCGTCATCACCTCCATCCCCTACACGGTGAACAAGTCCACGCTGGTGGCCAAGTTCGGCGACCTGGTGCGCGAGCGGAAGCTGCCGCTCATCACCGACGTGCGCGACGAATCCACCAAGGACGTGCGCATCGTCCTGGAGCTGAAGAAGGACGCCAACCCCGAGCTGGTGATGGCGTACCTGTACAAGCAGACGCCGCTGCAGACGAACTTCGGCGTCAACCTCACCTGCCTGGTGCCCATCAAGGACAAGCCCGAGCTGAGCGCGCCCGAGCGGCTCAACCTCAGGGACATCCTCTGGTACTTCCTCACCTTCCGCTTCGACGTGGTGACGAAGCGCTTCGAGCACGAGCTGGGCGAGCTGCTGCGGCGCGTCCACATCCTGGAGGGTTTCGAGAAGGTCTACGACGCGCTCGACGAGATGATCAAAATCATCCGCGCGTCGGAAGGAAAGCAGGACGCAGCCCGGAAGCTCATCGCCCGCTTCAAGCTGGATGAAGCCCAGGTGGACGCCATCCTGGAGATGAAGCTCTACAAGCTGGCCCGCCTGGAGATTCTCGTCGTGGAGAAGGAGCTCAAGGAGAAGCGCGCCGAAATCAAGCGCATCCAGGGCATCCTCAAGGACAAGAAGAAGGTGTGGGGCACCGTCCGGGACGAGCTGGGCGAGATGAAGGCCCGCTACAACGACAAGCGTCGCACGCGCATTGGCGGCGCGGGCTCCGAGGAGATGGAGTTCAGCGCCGAGGCGTTCATCGCGGACGAGGACGCGCACGTGGTCATCACCCGCGACGGCTGGGTCAAGCGCGTGCGCGAGGTGAAGGACCCGTCCACCACGCGCCTGCGTGAAGGCGACGCGGTGATGGCGGTGCTCGCTGGCAGCCTGAAGGCGAACCTGGTGCTGTTCAGCAACTTCGGCACCGCGTACGTCACCCGCTTCAACGACGTGCCCGCCTCCACGGGCTACGGCGAGCCGGTGCAGAAGTTCTTCAAGTTCGACGACGGCGAGCGCGTGGTGTCCGCCCTGTCGCTGGACGCGCGGCTGCCGCGCCCGCAGAAGCTGGTGGGCGTGACGAAGCAGGGCATGGGCATGCGCTTCCTGCTGGAGCCGCACCTGGAGGTCTCCACGCGCGCGGGCCGCCGCTACGCGAAGACGGGCGAAGGCGACGAAATCATCGGCGTGCAGCCGGTGACGGACCGCGACCTGCTGGCGGTGCTGACGGAGAAGACCAGCGCCCTGGTGTGCAAGGTGGCGGAGGTCAACGAGCTGGCCGGCCCGGGCAAGGGCGTCACCGTCATCAAGGTGGACGGCGGCGACCGCGTGGTGGACTTCCTCGCCGTGTCGCCCGCGCAGAAGGACGCGAAGCTGGAGTTCGAAACGCAGAAGGGCCGCAAGCTGCACCTGTCCCCGGCGAAGTACGAGGTGACGGGCCGCGGCGGCAAGGGCCATGAGATGTCGAAGCGCGACGCCGTGAAGGAGGTGGCACGCCCCGTCACCTTCATCCCGTTGCCCGAGAAGAAGGACTAGGCAGAGGACGCCATGGCGACGAAGAAGGAAACCTACACAGGCGCGGACATCCAGGTCCTGGAAGGCCTGGAGCCGGTGCGCAAGCGCCCGGCCATGTACATCGGCGGCACCGACAGCACGGGGTATCACCACCTGCTGTGGGAGATCCTCGACAACTCGGTGGACGAGGTCATCAACGGCTTCGCCACCACCGTGGAAGTGACGCTCCACAAGGACGGCCGCAGCGTCACCATCGTGGACAACGGGCGTGGCATCCCCGTTGACATCATGCCCAAATACAAGAAGCCGGCCGTGGAGGTCATCCTCACGACCCTTCACGCGGGCGGCAAGTTCGAGCAGGGCAACTACATCCACTCCGGCGGTCTGCACGGCGTGGGCAGCTCGGTGGTGAACGCGCTGGCGCGCAAGCTCGTCGTGGAGATCAAGCTCCACGGCAAGAAGCATGTGCAGACGTTCGCGCGCGGCAAGGCCACCAGCACGCTGAAGGTGGAGGGCGCAGCGCGTGGCACGGGCACCTCCGTCACCTTTGAGCCGGACCCGGAGATTTTCGGCGAGAAGCTGAAGTTCGACGCGGAGCTGGTGCGCGAGCGGCTGGAGGCCAAGAGCTACCTGCACAAGGGCATGACGGTCGTCTGGAAGGATGAGACGTCCAGCCCGGCCACGTCGGTGACGTACAAGCACGACGGCGGCATCGCGGAGTACCTCACCAAGGTGGTGACGGAGCGGAACAAGCCGCTGGTGCCCGCGGGCAGCGCGGCCTTCTACCACTCGCGTGACAACGGCGTGCGGCTGGAGGCGGCGCTGGCGTGGACGGAGGCCACCGACGAGCACATCCGCTCGTATGTCAACGGCATCCCCACCCCGCTGGGCGGCACGCACGAGGCGGGCCTGCGCAGCGCGGTGGTGAAGGCGGTGCGCAACTACATCGAGACGCACGGCATCGCGCCCAAGGGCGTGACGCTCACCGCGGAGGACATCCGCGAGGGCATCACCGCCATCCTGTCCACCTACGTGGTGGAGCCGCAGTTCCAGGGCCAGACGAAGGGGCGGCTCAACAACCCCGAGGTGTCCGGCCAGGTGGACGGCGTGCTGCGTCCGGCGCTGGAGAAGTGGCTCAACGACAACAAGTCCATCGCCGAATCGGTGGTGGCCCGCATCGTCCTGGCCGCCCGCGCGCGCGAGGCCAGCCGGGCCGCGTCGCAGGCGGTGAGCCGCAAGACGGCGGTGAGCCACCGGCTCAACCTGCCGGGCAAGCTGGCGGACTGCTCGTCCACGGACCCGGGCCTGAGCGAGCTGTTCATCGTGGAGGGTGACTCCGCAGGCGGCTCCGCCAAGCAGGGCCGGGACAGGCGCACCCAGGCCATCCTCCCGCTGCGCGGCAAGGTGCTCAACGCGGAGCAGGCGTCCACCGACAAGGTGACGACGAACAAGGAGCTCCAGGACATCGTGTCCGCGCTGGGCTGCGGCATCGGCTCCGACTTCGACATCAGCAAGCTGCGCTACGGCCGCGTCTTCCTGCTGATGGACGCCGACAGCGACGGCCACCACATCGCCACGCTGCTGCTCACCTTCTTCTACCGGCACCTGCGCCCGCTGATTGAGAGCGGCGCCATCCACATCGCCCAGCCGCCGCTGTACCGCGTGGACATCGGCAAGGAGACGTACTGGGCGCTGGATGAGCCGGACCGCGACCGCATCATCAAGGAGAAGACGAAGGGCAACGCCAAGCCCAACATCATGCGCTTCAAGGGACTGGGCGAGATGACGCCCGACGAGCTCAAGCAGACGACGCTCGACCCGAAGAACCGCATGAGCCTGCGCGTCACCATCGACAAGCCCCTGGAGACGGACCGGCTCATCAACGACTTGATGGGCAAGGACGTCAGCGCCCGCTTCAGGTTCATCATGGAGCGCGCCAGCGAGGTCCAGGACCTGGACGTCTAGTCAGGACGGAATCACCGTCGCGGGTCCCTCCCAACCCGGAGGGGCCCGCGCGCAGCAGGGCTTTTGAGACGGAGCCCTGGCTCGGCTAGCATCCGCGCCGTGACTACGTTCCGCCGAACCTCCCTGCTCCTCGCGTTCATGCTGGCCACCTCTCCCGCCTATGGGCAGTCCACGCGGAAGAAGAAGTCCAGCAAGAAGCCCCCCGCCACCACTCAGCCGGTGAAGACGACCAAGGCGGCCCCGGCGGACGACACGGATGGCGATGAATCCGTCGAGCCCCGGGCTTTCGTCTCTCCGAACGAGGACGCGGAGACGGCCGTCACGCCGCTGGTGTCGCCGGACGCTCCGGCCGTGGCCAAGCCCGCGGCGGCGCCAGGTGACTCGGGTGAGCCGGCGGTGGCCAGCGCGGCGGTGACGGCCTCCGGGCCGGTGGCGCTCTTCGCGGTACCTCGGACGTCCGCGGTGGAGGAAGCCGCGGTGAAGCTGGAGGAGGAGCTGCTGAGCCGGCTCAAGGCGAGCGGCGTGGCGCTGGTGGACCTGGGCGCGGCCTTCCCGCCGTCCCCGCCGGCCTCGCTGGCGCGCGCGGACACGCTCTTCGAGCAGGGCCGCACCGACTACGACAACCTGGACCCCGAGTCCGCCGAGGCGAAGTTCCTGGCGGCGGCGGAGGCCTATACGAAGCACCCGGCGGAGCTGAGCCCGGAGCGGCTGGCCAAGGCCTACCTGTTCCTGGGCGCCTCGCGGATGCTCAACGGCGACTCCACCGGAGCCCTGGACGCGTTCAAGCGCGCGGTGGTGGCGGAGCCGTCCACGTCCCCCGACGCCGCCCTCTTCGGGCAGGACGTGATGAAGACCTTTGACCAGGCCCGCGCCGACGTGAAGGCGCGCCCGGCCGGCACGCTGGTGGTGGAGTCGAAGCCAGCGGGCGCCAGCGTCCTCGTGCGAGGCCAGGAGCTCGGCGTCACGCCGCTCAAGGGCGTGGAGTTGCCCGCGGGCCAGCACCCGGTGGTGGTGTCCCTGCCCGGCTACTCGGCCTTCTCTCAGTACACAGAGGTGGCGTCCGCCAAGAGCACCGAGGTGAAGGCGACGCTGGAGCCCACCCCGGGCCTGTCCGCCGTGCGTGACGCGGCGGTCCACGCCAGCACCGAACAGGCCTTCGAACGGGACACGCCGCCGCCCGAGGCACGCGCCATTGGGGAGCGGCTCAACGCCCGCTACGTGGTGCTGGTGGCGGTGGCTCGCGGGGACAAGGGCCACCTCCAGGCCGAGCTCCAGGCGTGGGACCTGCGCTCCAACGCGCGGCTGCGCGGCGTGGAGATTGCCCTGGCGCCGGGCGCGAGGAAGAACGGCCCGGACGCGGCGGCGGACCAGGTGCGCGCCTTCGTCAACGGCGTCGCGGCGCCCCGCGTGGCGGAGAGCAATTCGTTCTCCACCCTCATCAAGCGCCCGTGGTTCTGGGCGGTGGTCGGCGGCGCGGCGGCGGTGACGGCCGGGGCCGTCTACGTGGCGACGTCTCAGGACAAGAGCCGCCCGTTCAACCCCGTTTCTGGTGGAGTCGGGTTCTGAGGCAGCGCCGCGTGTTGAATGCCCGGACCGCCACCCGCGTCGCCTGTTTCAAAGGTCACCCCATGAAATCCGCTCTCGCCCTCCTCCTCCTCCCCGCGCTGACACTCGCGGCCCCGCCCCAGGCGCGCCGCGTCAGCACCCTCCTGGTGCCCATGGACCCGGCCTCCGAGGCGTCCAGCGTGCAGATGGAGGCTTACATGAACGACGCCCTCTCCAACTTCGCCGGCCTGACGGTCCGCAAGTCGGAAGAGCTGTTCGGCATGCCGGAGGACCCGGAGGCCAAGGCCTCCCTGGAGCGCGGGCGCAAGGGGTACTCGGAGAGCCTCTCCGCCTTCGACAAGAAGGAATACGAGGAGGCGGAGCGCAAGGTGCGCGCCACCCTGAAGGAGCTTCAGGGGGCCGCGGGCGCCATGCGCGGGTGCTCGCCGCTGTGTGACGCGCTGGCGCTGTACGCCGCCGTGCTGCACCTGCGCGGCGAGGTGGAGGAGGCGAAGCTGGCGCTCATCGACCTCATCGCGCTGTCCCCCACCCATGAGCTGTCCCCCAAGCGCTTCTCGCGCGAGTTCCTCGCCCTGCGCGTGCAGGTGGCCACCAGCCGCACGTCCCAGCTGCGCGGCTCCGCCACGGTGAACTCGCGGCCCTCGGGCGCTCGCGTGTACGTGGACGGCGAAGTCGTGGGCTACACGCCGGTGACGCTGCCCGCGCTGCCCATTGGCAAGCACCTGCTGCGCGTGGAGCGCCCGGGCTTCCGGCAGTACGGGCAGTTCATGGAGGTGGCCACCGACGACGCCGAGGTCACCGCCAAGCTGGTGCCTACTTCTGCATACAAGGCCTTCGACGCGCAGTTGGACCGGGTGGCGGGTGAGGTGAACCGCGCCGGTGAGAAGGCGTCTGGCGTGGCGGCCATGGCGCAGTCGCTGGGGCTGGACCGGGTCATGGTGGGCACCCTTCGCGCCAATGGCGAGGGCACCGACCTGACGCTGGGCTACTACGACGCGCGCACCGGTCAGCGGCTGGCGGGGCGGCGCATGGCCGTCCAGGGCGACGAGTTCGGCCAGTTGAAGCAGGAGATGGAGCGGGTGGTGAACCACCTGGTGAACAACATCGGCGAGAAGGTGACCAAGAGCCGGGACCCGCTGGACAACCGCGGGGGCATGGAAGACTGGTCGTCGGAGGACCGGGGCGGCCGTGGCAAGGCGCAGGACAAGAAGAGCAAGCCTGGCGACGACCCGCTCGACAGTGTGTCCGGAACCGAGGACTGGTAGCGCTGAGCGCTTGTCCCGGGACGGCTGATGCCTAGAGTCCCGGGGCGTATGCGCCTGCTCGCCCTCCTGCTCCTTCCCAGCCTCGCGCTCGCCCAGACGAGTGTCGTCAGCCAGCCCGCCCTGCCC